>NZ_JACVJJ010000024.1:0-29021 GCF_015711935.1 Candidatus Solincola tengchongensis | reverse complement strand
ACCATGCCCATGAAATTGAGGTGCTGCGGGCCGAGTTCCATGACCACCTTGGCGTATCCCGGTCGTAACTCCACCACCTTTGCCCCCAGGTGTCGGGCATAGGAATCGGTACCGATTATCTCCTTTATCTCCGGTCTCACGATTTCCGTGGTCAACTCCCGCTCCCCTCAACCGTTCAACTCAAGGAGACCGCTCGTAATCATCATCCGCCCATCCTCACCACTCCAGATACCAGGGCGGTAAAGGAAACCGAAAATTAGGAAACTTAAAAACGCATAATAGTTTTATAGTTTTTCTTCCATTCAATCACCTCGTCACTGGGCTGTCAAGGTGATGCAGGTAATCCTGCCCTTTCACCGTTCATGAAAGTGCTTTCTTACCGGCGCCGAGTGCCATCCATCGCCGTCTCCCGCTCCCAAAGGCTTTTACAGCGCTCTCTCGGTCTTTAAATCAAGGCGCCTCCAGCCGGCTGTCGGATCCTCTCCCCGGGGATGCCATGATCCCTCGATGCCAACCTCCCGCCTCACTGGGAATTCGTTCGATGCTCGTGGCTGACGATCCCCTCCATGATGATCTTCATGAAGGCGGTGTACACCTCCTCCAGGCCTAATCCGCTCTCGATGAGGAGATAGGGATTTCTGGAAAGTTCAACCATACCCTGCATGAGATAGGCGAACACCAGGGGGTTGATGTCCGAACGGAACTCGCCGGACCGCATCCCCTCCTCGATGATGGATACCACCCCGCCTACGATCTTGCGGTAGAAATCGCCGTAGACGCCGAACACGTCGGGGAAAAACATCTCCACTTCCTTCACCAGCCACGGCTTTATCTGGGAGACCTCGTCCACGATGTGCTTGCTCATGAGGTAGAGCTTGGTCATAGCGTCTTCCTTGAGGTCCAGTATCTCCTGCATGCGCCGGAGTATCTTCCCCGCCCGGCGGTTCAGGGCGGTGGTGAACAGCTCATCCTTGGAGGAGAACGATTCGTAGATGGTCTTCTTGCTCATCCGCAGGCGCTGTGAGAGGTCGTCCATGTTGAAACGGCGGTACCCAACCTCGAAGGCCAGTTTCTCCGCCTCATCGAGGATGCGCTTGGCCCTTTCGTCCCTGCCGTCCATCCCTCAACCCTCGTTTCTCCCCGGGTCTTTTCCCGAGCTCCTGGGTACGTCCGCCTTTCCGCGCAGCTCCTCGAGCAGCCGGGAGACCCACTTCGACTCCCGGCGGTAGAGGTCTATCTCATGCTCCAGTATGAGCAACTCCAGCGGAGAAGCGACCCCTTCCAAGAGCCCTCTCTGCGAGGACAGTCTCCTGGCGCTTTTTTCCAGGAAAGACCTCCGGCTTTCCAAGGCATCGACGGCCTCATCCACGGAAAGGCGTTCCAGAAAGGCCGCCCCCACGGCATAATCCAAACGCAGGGGCTCCTCCTCCGAGCAGGCGGCGTGCACGACGTCGCGCAGCCTCTCCTCGCCATCCGCGGTCAGGGCGTAGACCCTCTTCTCGGGCATGTTGCCTTCCCTCTCCATCCATGAGGTCAAGTACCCCTTTTCCTCGAGGCGTGCCAGGACTTTGTACACGGCCACCTTGCTGGCCGGACACCAGCGCAGGAAACCGCGTTCTTCCATTTCCCGAAGAAGGTCATAGCCGTGCCTCTCCCTCTCGGCAAGCAATCCCAGGACCATGGTCTCGATACGCGAGGTCAATTCTCATCACCATCCCGCTGTCCCCCCGGGCCGCGCCTGGAGATGCGACTCACTGACCATTTATAGTATACTATAAACTATTAAACAGTTTAATTTTTAGACTCCTATATACTCATACCCCGACCGGGAAAGACACAAACGCCCCGTTTCCCCGGCAGAGCGTCATCATCTGCAGAGAATGTGCCTGGAACACGGGTCTGCAGGCGTCCCCTCTTCCCGCTTCCCTCCGGACCGGCTCGCATCGGGTTGCCTGGAAGGCATTGCTCGTATAACCCGTCCCCACTTAACCGTACCCCAACGGATCTGCTCTCCGGCAGGCCACCTCAGGGCGAGAACATCTGGCTAAGGATGAATGAGAGCGTCTTTCCCGCTGCCCGCGACCCACATCCCGTCCACCGGCGGAGTGGTATGCCACGGTGAAGAGCCCTGTCACTCCGGGGAAGGGAGCTTCAGCCGTCCATCGGCTACGTTTATGAGCCTTCCCACCACCTCTCCGCACAGCATGCGCAGTTCAAAGGCGTTGAGGTAATTCGTAGCCGAGGCGTCGAAGAGTATCCTCGTGCTGGGCTCGAATTCCTCGTCCCCGCGCCAGATTATGAACAACAGGGGGAGGCGGGGAAAGGTCTTGAGGACGAGCCCCAGGTCTCCCTGCTCCACCACTCTGGCTCCCAGCTCCAGCCCCGCTTCGCGTAATCCCTCCAGGTCTCCGGCGAAGCGTCGGAGCAGGCGCTCCTCCACGGTGTCCTGGAAGCTTTTGGCGTAGAACAGGCCGTCCTTCAGCTCGCGGTAGGGAACCCAGCGATTGGCGGGAGGCACGGCCCTGGCATGAGCAAGGTAGAGGAGGGTGAGAAGCCTCACCACGAAGGTGTTTAGAAATTCCGGTGCGCGAAAGGACAGTTCCGGGTGGGACACATAGAGGCTCCAGCGCAGGAAGCCGATCCTGAACTCCTTGCCGTCCCAGGGGACCCCGGCTCTTTCGGCTATGTCACCGGGCCGGCTTTTGCGCAACAATGCGCTTGGCTCGGCGAAAGGGTCCTGTTCCTTCCTCTTCCCGCCGGCCACTCCGGGCGCACCTCCCAATCTTTCCTTCCGGGCTCTCAGTTTCCCACGCCCATGGCCGCCAAGCCTCTTACCCGCGTGGGAACAAGTGCCGAGAGTTCCTCCGACCAGCTCAACAGCTGCTCGTCAGGGTAAGGCACCACGCCCTGGTAGGCCGGGTCGAGGGTGTGTTCCGGCCGGAACTGCTGCAGGACCAGCCGCCGCGCTCCCCGCACCATGCGCGCCAGCTCTTGCAGCTCTTGGTACCCGACCCACCCCGGCACCACCGTGCAGCGGAACTCGTGCTCCCCGCCCCAGGAGATGATCGTCTCCGCAGACTCCCTTATAGCCCGCACGTCCAGGGGCCGGCCGGCGAGGGCCGGGTATCTGTCCAGCGACGTCTTTAGGTCCATGGCCACACAATCCACGAGCCCCTCTTCCATGAGGCGCCTGAGGGCGCGGGGTCGAGAGCCGTTGGTGTCCAGTTTGACTTCCACGCCCAGTCCCTTGAGCCTCCGGCACAGCGCCGGGAGGTCGGCATGGATGGTGGGCTCTCCGCCGGTAATGCACACGCCGTCGATCCAGCCCGCCCGGGACTCGATGTAAGCGACGAGGTCCTCCCAGGCAACGGGCTCTTCCTTCCCGGAATCCTCTACCAGTTCGGGGTTGTGGCAATACGGGCAGCGGAAATTGCACCCGGCCAGGAAGACCACGGCGCATATCTTTCCCGGCCAGTCGATCATGCTCAAGGGAAGCACTCCCCTGATCTCCGCCCGTCCCATGGCCTCAGTTCACCCACTCCGCGATCTCCCGCGGCGAGGGCACGGTGCAGCGCCAGGCGTAGAGCTCGGTTCCGTTCTCGTCCACCACCACGATGGATGGCGTGCAGAGCACGCTGTAGAATGCGGCTTCCGCAAGCCCGTCCGCCTGTTCTATGTCGTATATCTCGGTGTGCGGGAAGCGGCTGGCCACCTCCTTGGCCGCCGGGCACTTCTGGCAGTCCCGCTTCACGAAGACCTTAAGATGTTGCATGCCTCAATCCCCCTTTCAGGTCCGTCCTGACGCGGTCCCTCAACTCTCCCAGCTTCCCCTTGTTCCAGGTGGTGATCTTGGAGAAATACCCCACAATGCGGGTGATGCCGTAGACGTTGGTGGATCCGCAGGTGGGGCAGGTTTCCCTCAATCCCCGGGTGGTGCGCCGGCAGTCGTTGCACACGGTGAACTCCGGGGAGAAGGCTATCTGCGAGGATTGCGTGTTGCGGAAGGTCTTGATGACGAAGTTCTTGATGGATTCCGGATCGGGCTCGTGCTCCCCCAACCAGATGTGACAGATGGCCCCGGCCTCGATGAGGGGGTGGAAGAGGCTCTGTTTCTGCACCCTCTCGATGTAGTCGATATCCGCCTCCACGTTCAGGTGCACGCTGTTGGTGTAGTAATATTCCCCCGTCTCCAGTTTGCCCTTGAGCACCTTGGAGGCCTGGGCGGGATAATATTTCATGTCCAGCTTGGCCAGCCGGTAACCGCTGGATTCCGCCGGGGACTCCTCGAGGACCATGTTGATGCCATACTTCTCGGAGAGCTCCTTGCACGCCAGGTTCATGTAGGCCACCACCTTGAGGCCGAACTTCAGTGCTTCCTGGGATTCGTGGAGCTGCATGCCCGTGTGGTACTGCACCATCTCGTTCAGCCCCAGAAGCCCTGCCAGGTAGGTGAGGCGGTCGAGCCTCAAGTAGGGCTCTCCGTCCTTCGCGTCGCAGAGCAGGGAGAGAGGCCCGTTCACTCCCAGCTTGAGGAGGGAGGCGATGAAGTCCCTTTTCTGGAGGTGCGCTTTGGCCACCATGTGCATGGCCTTCTGGAGCTCGTTGAAGAGCACCTCGTCCGACCCGTTGGCCTTGTAAGCGATGCGCGGCAGGTTGATGGTGATGTTCTGTAGGGCGGTGAAACGCATCTTCTCCGGGGTCTTGGTCTCCTGCAGGTCCCTCTCCTTGAGCCTCAACTTGAGACGGCAGCACTGGGAGACGGTTATCTCGTCCCCGCGGTCGAAGACGAAGTAGGTTATGCCCTGCCGCGCCGCCACGCGACAGGCCAGGTCCAGGAACTCCTCGTGGCCCGGGGTGCGGAAGAAGTCCTCGTTGATGTGCAGGAGGGGTTTGGGGAAGACGAAGGTCTTGCCCATGGCATCTCCCTCCAGATAGACCTCGAAGAGCGCCTTGAGGAAGGTCTGGGCCTCCTTCTCGTAGTCCTTGTAGGTCTTTCCCGTGTACTCGCCCCCCGGTCCGATGGCCGGGGTGTCCCGGAAATGGCGGGGGACGTTCCAGTAGAGGTTGAAATCGGTGAAGACCACCTGGCTCCCCCTCGCCCCCGCCAGTTGATTGAACTCATAGATGAGCATCTGGGCCAGCTGTTTTATGCGGCCGTAGTCCAGCCCCACCAGGTAAGGGGCGAAGAACATGTTCACCGCTTCCCAACCGATGGCCCCCGCATAGTGGGACTGCAGGGTGGAGGCCATCTTGACCATATGCCCGATGAGCACCTCGGGATGCCTGGCCGGGCGGGAGGTGCTGGTGATGTTGGGGAGGGAGAGGCCGTATTTCTTGATGTAGTCCAGACTGTGCCCTCCACAGTTGTGAGAGTAGATCCCGTTGGCGATGAGGGTACCGCTTTCCGTGGTCACATCGTAGATGTATACGTCCAGCACGTCCACCGGCTCCACCATTATCACCACGGAAGCCCCGGAGCCCGTGGACGTGGATCCGGAGCGGTTCGACCGCATGCGCCTGCCCCTGCCGCGGGCGGTGCTCGTCGCTTGGGAAACCAGTTCCTCCATGCGGCGGTGGGCCACCAGGAGGTCCCCAGCGGCGAACCTGAACTTGAAGGTGGTGGAATTGGCCTCCAGGAGATGGGAGGCGTGGATCTCCTCCATACCCTCCAGGCGCCCCCTGGGCATCTCCAAGGTCTCCACGGCATCTCCCACCTCCACCAGGGACGCCGGCTTTACCTCATCCCCGGTGATCACCGGGTGGTCGTGCGTGACCACGCAGTGTTTCCCGTCCGAGGTGGCGATGAAGACCATCTGTTTCCCTAGGCGGTCCTTCTTGACCACCCGGCGTATCCCCGTCCACCGGCCCCCACGGTCCAGTATCTCGAGGTCCTTCGGGTATTTGACCCGCACCGTGGGTTCGGGCCTGGTCTCCCCCGGAAGGAGGTGGTAGAGCTGCTCCATGGTTGTGGTGAAGACCAGGGGCGAGCCTTTCACCCTCCAGTGGACCAGTGTGTCGCCGAGGTAGGAATAGGGGCGGATGATGAAGCCCAGGTCGTGAAGGTGGATGTCGCCCACCATGTGCGCTCTGGCGATGTCCTCGGAGAACACCTTGCGCAGGGCGAACTCCTTGAGGATGGCCTCCGCAAGGGTGAGGTTTATGGATTCCGGATTGTGCGTGGTGTTGCTGTTCTCCTTGTTGGCGCTGGTGATTATCTGCTCCACGTCGTACATGGGAAGGCCCAGGTGAGAGTGCTTCTTATGCATGGTCCCCAGGCCCCTCTCCAGGAGCTCCAGGTCCACCAGCTCGCGGATTATGGAGGTGGTCACGGTGTTCATGCCCGCCTGGACTATCCTCTCCTCCACCCGGTCGGCGATCTCCTGGGCGAGCTCCGGGCTGGCATCCGTCTCCAAGATGAGCGACTTCACGATCTTGCTCTTGTCCCAGAGGTTTATCTCCTCCTTCGAGGAGGTGCTCACCAGGAGGGCGATGTCCGTGGCGTCCTCCGCTTCCTCCCTCCTCTTCAGGACCCTTATGTTGTTCACCGGCGGTATGTCCTTCCGCTCCTCCGCGGCGTGCATCTCTTCCCTCCTTCCCATGCCCCCGACCGCTTCACCGACGGTTCTTCTCCACCTTTTTCTCCAGAAGCTGTCCCAGCTCGCTCTGGAACTCACTTATGTCTTTGAAATCCTTGTAAACCGAGGCGAACCTCAGGTAGGCCACCTCGTCAAGGTCCTTCAACCTCCTCAGTACGGCCATGCCGATGACGCTGGAGGGTATTTCCCTTTTGCCCTCCTCGCGCAGCTCTGCCTCTATGGAGGTGGCCAGGTCCTCTATCTGCTGGCTGGTCACCGGCCTCTTCTCAAACGCCTTCCTCAATCCCGCAAGCACCTTTTCCCTTTTATAGGGCTCGCGGTCTCCGTTCCTCTTTATCACCGTCAACGGAAATTGCTCGTATCTCTCGAATGTCGTGAACCTCTTGGCGCATTTCTTGCACTGCCTTCTTCTCCTTATGGATTGGCCTCCGTCCGATTCTCGCGAATCTATGACCTTGCTGTCCGGGTATCCACAAAAGGGGCACTTCATAGCGTATCCCCTCCCCTAGAGCTCCATCCTACATTTTGTGGTTAATTCAGAATTTAGAATACTAGATGTTGAGTTGTCAAGGGGTTTTGGAAAAAATCTTCCACTTTTTTCCTCTCCATACAGTAGATGTTGAGTCTGATGCCATAAACTTATGGTCAATCTTTTAAAAATTGACGAATCATAAAGAGCCGATGGAGGCATCCAAGTATCCTTCCCATTCCTCAAGGATAACTTTCATCGACAGTTGGTCTCCTTCCACCGAAGCGGAGAGCAGTGCAAACCGCATTGGGAAACCCCCCACGGATACCGTTATCTCTGAACTATCAATATAAGGTTTACTTTCATTGGTCTGGCCTGACATCTCCGTCGAAACCGGCTGGGGACGAAAGGTCATGCGATCTTCACCTGAAATGTAAACTTCATATTTAAGGTTAAGTCCCGATACATCCACGCCTATCATCCCCTCGCTTTCGGAAAAAGTGGCCACTCCTCCCAAAAGTGGCTCCAATCCGGCAAGCGGGATACGGAAAACGGAGCTCAAACGGGAAAGGGATCTTATCTCCAACCTGCCCCCAAAGACGGCGGCCATATCCAGCTCCACATCGTTCATTCTGAGGTCACAGACAGCGGATACGGGAAGGGACCTCTCTTCTGTGGAGAGGCAGAGGTCACCGGTCCATTCAAGACGCAGATCACGTATGTGGTTCTTGGCCAGGCTGACGATGAGGGGGAAGGAGTTTATACGCACACGAAGTCCGTCGTGCAGGCCATACTGTCTTTCCAGAGCTTCCTCCATCCCCCTCTGGGCCAGATAGGTCACCGCCATCTCCAGGCTAAGGGCTAAAGCCGCGGTCAAGGCCAAGGCGAAAAGAACCCTGCGCAACAATTGTCTCCCCTCCTCCAGAAAATGCGGTAGGATAAGCTTAACCGTCGGGAGTGACAATCATGTGCCGAGCCTTGAAGGAACGATGAGGGTCTGAGGTCATTCACCGAAGGGTCCGGAACATGTTGGCTTGGGACCTGGTCGCGCCTGCGGTCGACAAGGCCGGCTCATGCGGGTGGCGATCCCCCGCTCTCCTTGCGGAGCAGGAAATCCCGGAACAGTCTTTCCTCGGTCTCCTCTTTCAAGCGACGGGCCATAAGCTCGCGCAGCACGTCGGAGGGTTTGCTTCTGCCCTCGATTACCGCCCTCACCCCGATAGCGATGGGGATCTCCACGCCAAGCCCGGACGCCATGTCCGTCACCATGCGCGTGGTGTAAACTCCCTCGACCACCATGCGGCTCTCGGAGAGGACGTCATCCGCCCGTTCCCCTCGCCCCAGCCTCTCGCCGAAGGCCCGGTTGCGTGAATGTCGGCTGATACAGGTCACTATGAGGTCCCCGATCCCCGAGAGACCGGAAAAGGTGACCGGGTTGGCGCCCATAGCCGCCCCGAAGCGTGCCATCTCCGCCAGCCCCCTGGTGATGAGGCTGGCCTTGGTGTTGTCTCCAAGGCCCAGACCGTCCAGGACCCCCGCGGCGATGGCGATGACGTTCTTGTAGGCCCCGCCTACCTCCACGCCTATCACATCCGGGTTGGTGTAGACGCGGAAATAATCGGAACTGAGGATCTCCTGCAGGCACCGGGCCAGTTCCCCATCCCCGGAGGCGACCACCGTGGCACTGGGCACCAGCCTGGCCACCTCCTCGGCGTGGTTGGGCCCCGAGAGAACGGCCACCCTCTCCCTTCCGGAAGGCCTTCCCAGCTCCTCGGCGATGGCCACCGAGAGGCGGCTTCCCGTGTGGTAGTCGAACCCCTTTGCCAGGTTGAGGACCGGAGTCCCGGGAGGGAGGTAGCGACCCACCTCGCGGGCCACCTCGCGGGTCCACCGGGAGGGGACGGCCATCACCGCCAGTTCGCATCCGGCCAGAGCGTCCCTCATCTCCCCTTCGGCCCTCAATCCGGGCGGCAGGGCAATATCGCTCAGGAAATATGGGTTTCTCAGCGAGCCGTTGATCCCCTCGACCACCTCGGGTTCCCGCGCCCACAGGGTCACCTGGTTCCCAAGACGGCAGAGGTGGGCGGCCATGGCCGTGCCCCAGCTTCCGGCCCCTACCACGGTGATCCTCAAGTCCCCGCCTCCCTGGTCTTTCTCGACGGCAGCGAGATGCGGGGTTCCTTCCCCGACAGCAGCCGGCCTATGTTCTCCCGGTGCCTGTAGACAGCGAAGATACTGGCCAGGCAGGAGACCGCCAGGTGCGGCCAGTACATGGACAGGTCCCCGCGAAGGAGCACGGCGGCAGCGACGGGAAAGGCCACCGCCGCGGAGATGGAACCCACGGACATGATCCTGCTCACGACCACCATGAACAGGAAGGTTCCCAGCACGGCCGCGGTCACCTGCCAGGGATAGGCGGCGATGATCACCCCGCCGCTGGTGGCGATTCCCTTCCCACCCTTGAAGCCCAGATAGAGGCTCCAGTTGTGCCCGACGATGGAGAGGAGTCCGGCCAGAAGAGAGAGCCCCGGACCCAGCCCCAGCGCCCTCCCCACCGCCACCGCGGCAACTCCTTTCCCCATATCGAGAAGGGTGACGGCGATGAAGGGGCGGACGCCGAAATTGCGCAACACGTTGGTGGCCCCAATGTTTCCGGAACCCAAGCGACGGATGTCGCTCTTGAAGACCAACCGGGATACCAGGTAACCGAAAGGTATGGAACCCAGAAGATAGGCGCATATCAGCCACAGGGGCGCTTTCCAGGCCATGACTCCCCTCTTCTAGCCTCCCGCATCAGCGGATCAACTTGGCATCTCCTCAAGAACACGGAATCCGACGAAAAATATAACACACTGGAACGGGCAACGTTTCCGCCGGCGATGATAGGCGGTCTCTCAACCTTTTTCAAACCCTAAAGCGCTTACCGAAACGACACAGCACCCCAAGAAAGGCCACTGATCCTTTGCTTTGCATGGTGTTGGCCGCCGTGCTCTCTTCCTGCGCCCGACAAACGACTCAGGGAGGGAGCGGAAGGCCTCCGTCAGGTTCCCTCGCGGGCGCGGTGGCGCGGCCGGAGGACGATGCGCAGGGGGGTTCCCTCCAGGTCAAAGGTCTCCCTAAGCTTGCGCTCCAGGAACCTCTCGTAGGCCGGGTCGGCCAGGTCCGGACGGTTGACGAAGAAAACGAACTGGGGAGGGGCGCTTCGGGCCTGGGTCACGTAATAGAACTGCAGCCTCTTCCCCTTTCTCGAAGGGGGAGGCGACTGGGAAAGGACGCGGTGCAGGAGGTCGTTGAGACGGGAGGTCTGTACGCGGGACTCCCAGTTGGCCCGCACACGGTCCACGGTGGGCATGAGCTTTCCCAGTCCCGCCCCAGTGAGGGCGCTCACCTTCAAAAAGGGGGCGTAGTCGATGAAGCGCAACTTCTCCCTCGCATCCTCCATGACCTCCATTGCCTTACCGCTTCCCTTGACCAGATCCCACTTGTTGAGGACCACGACGCAGGCCCGCCCGTCCTCCTTAATGCGGGCGGCTATCTTCTGGTCCTGATCGGTCACGCCCTCCGAAGCGTCCACCACCAGGAGGACCACCTGTGAGCGGTCTATGGCCCGCCACACGCGTACCAGGCTGTAAAACTCCACGCTCTCCTTGACCCTGGCGCGCCGACGCCATCCGGCGGTGTCGATGAAGCGGTACCTTTTTCCGTCGATTTCCAGGAGGGTGTCCACGGCATCCCTCGTGGTCCCCGGAAGGTCGCTGGTTATGGAACGCTCCTCGGCCAGCAAGGCATTGAAGAGGGTGGATTTTCCGACGTTCGGCCTGCCCACTATGGCCACCACCGTCTCGGAGCCCTCTTCCACGACCTCTTCCGGCAAAGTCTCGGGAAGGGCCTCCACTACGGCGTCCAGCAGGTCTCCCACGTTGCGGCCGTGCATGGCGGAAACCGGCCAGGGATCCCCCAGTCCCAGGGAGTACCACTCGACGACCTCCTTCTCCCGGCGGGCGTTGTCCACCTTGTTGGCCACCAGCATGACCGGCTTCCCGGTCTTCCTGAGCTCCTGGGCGACCTCCTGGTCCATGGGGGTCACGCCTTCCACGGCATCCACCAGCATGAGCACCAGATGCGCCTCGCGTACCGCG
Organism: Candidatus Solincola tengchongensis; assembly: GCF_015711935.1. Lineage (NCBI taxonomy): Bacteria > Bacillati > Actinomycetota > Candidatus Geothermincolia > Candidatus Geothermincolales > Candidatus Geothermincolaceae > Candidatus Solincola > Candidatus Solincola tengchongensis. The sequence continues at coordinate 17,817 of NZ_JACVJJ010000024.1, read as the reverse complement.
GCCATGGCCTGGTGCCCGATGGCCCGGGTGAGGTCCTCCTCGGCGGCGGGGTCCAATCCCCCCGTGTCCACGATGCGGAAATCCCTCCCTCGCCAAGAGGCTGTGAAGTAGTTACGGTCCCTGGTCACTCCGGGCACCCTCTCCACGATGGCCTCCCCTCTGGCCACGATGCGGTTAACCAGGGTGGACTTGCCCACGTTGGGCCTCCCCACCACGGCCACCAGGGGCAGAGGCGATACGACCTTCCTTCTCTCCTCCATCCGCGACTCCTCGACCTGACCGCCGCGTTGTCCAACTTCTTACATCTCGCCGACCCTTGAGGCAGAAACTCCTTTCAAGCCTCCCTTACCGCGCCTGCCGATGATCTATGATAAACCATGGGAGGGGAAGGTAAAATGAAATTCCGATCGCCCGGCGAGGCCTAAACCCCGTCATTTCGCCGCGGATCCGGCCGTTCGGGAAAGACAATCCCACAATTCGCTTGTCGCTTTTCCGCAGACGCCATGCACCCGCCCTCCGGCGGACACCGTCCCGTGGCAGCGCTCCCTGAGGCGTAACTCCCGAGATGTAGTCAAAGGATGTCGGCGCTTCGACGGAAGGGGCACAGGCGTTTCACCAGAAGGTACCGGAACCAAAGTTTAAAAAGGGAGTTGTGGCGCTCGGTGAAAGGTGTAGAAAACCTTTCAATGCCCCTTCCAGGCCACGCCGGAAGGAAATGGATGGCTCTCCCGTGGATTCCGCTTTTTCCGCGCGCCAGGATGGCTCAGGGCCTCCGTATGCGGGGAAGGACGTTTTGGACAGTCCATCCACCGGAGAAAAGAGCCATCCGCGTTCCGGCGCCAGGGAAACCACCGAGGCGACACAATTCCGGTAAGGGGCGGCTCGCCGAAGCCCGGTTGCGCCGTTGCCGGAAATTCCTCTTGCGCCGCATGACGGTTTGTCAGGCCCCGCAACCCTTCAAGGCATGAAGAAGAGAGTCTCCCCTTACCGGGATGGGGTGGAGGCGATAACCGGTCCGTGAGGATATATCCTCCAACGACAGGTCGTCGAGGAAGCGTCCCTCACGTAAAAGTGTCCCCGGAATGAGCAGGTCACGTGAGGAGGGTGCTGCGTCCCGCAACGTCCGCATCACGTCCCCACCTCCCAGCAGGGAGGTCACCGTAACCGTGCCTCCGAAAAGATCGTTTTGGGAGACCACCAATTCCACGCCCTCGATTCCCGCCTCGGAGAGGACCTTTCTCAAGACGTGTCGGCCGGCCTCCCCCGTGAGTATACCCAGGCCCTTCTTTTCTTCAGCCGCCGCCTTCCTTTCGAGCTTGGAATCCAGGGGTGCGGAGGGACGGGAAGAATCGCACCTACGCACATACGCGAAGGCCTCTTCCAGGAATTTCCTGACCAGCCCTACGCCGTTCTCCAATTGAGGGAATCCCTCGTAGTCCTCAGCCGGCGGAAAGTCCCGTCCTGCCAGGAGATAGAACTCGTCCGAGGCATGAAAGAGCCTCCTGCCCAGCATCCCAAGGGCCTTACCCTGGAATTCCTCCACCAGCTCCAGGACGGAGGACGCCGTACTTGCATCGTGAGGCCTTATACCGGGAGCCTTCTCCCCCGCCAGCCGGGTCAGGCCTACGGGGACCACTCCGAGCGAGGCGGCACGGTATATGCGCAGGACATCATCGAAGGTGCGACGTAGGGCGCGACCGTCGTTCCATCCCGGGCAGCACACCACCTGGAGGTGAACCTCCAAGCCGGCGTCCAAGAGCATCCTGAGCACCCTCAAGCCACGCTCCGCGCCTCTTCCCATAAGGCGAGACCTCAATTCGGGGTCGGTGGAATGCACCGACACGTAGAGTGGGGAGAGACGCAGGGAAAGGATGCGTTTCACTTCCGCTGAACCCAGGTTGTTCAGGGTGATGAAGTTTCCGTACCAGAAGGAGAGACGGTAATCGTCGTCCTTGACGTACAGCGACGGGCGCAGTCCCGGAGGCATCTGATCAACGAAACAGAAAAGGCAGCGGTTCCGGCAGGTGATGACCCCGTCGAAGACCGGTTCGTCGAAGACCAGGCCGAGGGGAAGCCCTTCTTGCTTGCGCACCCAGGCTTTAAGAACCCTGTCTCCGCGCTGCAGCCGCAGACGGACCGCCGACGCGTCTCCCCATCGCATGATGTCCAGGACGTCGCGCGGGCGCCTGCCGTTGACCTCCAGGAGCAGGTCCCCTTCCCTTACCGCTTCCCGGCAAGGGCTTTCCTCCCGCACCTCCACGATGCGCGGGGGGCTCCATCCCAACCCGATCCGGCGAATCTTTTCCTCGCTACGTTTCCGCTTCAGGCTCATAGAACTAATGATATACCCTCTTGGCACGGGGATAACGAAAGCCGATGATACCGTCTTTCCGGGAAGGATCACCAACGTTTTCGTCTTCAGAATATGTCATCAGCCTGAAGGTTTATAGGCGTATGCCTCCCGAGAGGGTGACGTGCTGACCCCAAATACGCCCTTATCGTTCTGGACCCTTCCTCGATGAGCCGTGGATTGCGGCTGTTCGGCCATCCGCGAGGTCCGATGCCCCATTTTTCAAAAGACCTCGAAAAGGTGTTGGTTTGAGGTGCTCAACAATCCCCAGACCTCGCGTCGGCGTCCCGTTCTTCAGGCGACGGCCTTTTCCCGCAGGAGACGCTCAAGAGCCAAATCCGGCGTTGTATTGCGCTGGAAGACGGGGGACGAGCCGAACTCCCTGCGTCATCGCGGCAAGACGAGGGCGCCGCACATATGGCGAGGGAGTGCGTATCGCGGAAGACCGTTGCACGTCGTGCGGCGCTGCCGAAGGAAGTCTTGAGAAGAGGGTGAAAATTTTGTTTTCGGGGACAAAGAACGTATTCATGAAAGACAGGAGAACACTCGGAGCTTGATCGTGAAGCGCGTTCCGGTATGCGGGCAAAAAGGGATTCACGCTCCCCAACTACGGCAAAGGGTGGTCATAAAATATCGAGATGCTCGTCACCTCCGTGTTTGCCCGCGCCCCTCTCTGACAGCGGACAGGATCTCGTTCACCACCTGAGAGACCCTCATCCCCGTGGTGTCGATGACCACCGCATCCGCGGCGCGCCGCAGGGGGTTGACCTCGCGGGTGGTGTCCATATGATCCCTCCTCACCATCTCCTGTTCCACTGCCCTCAGGGTCACCTGGTAGCCCTCCCGGCGCATCTCACGATACCGCCGACGCGCCCTCTCCTTGACCGAGGCGGTGATGAAGAACTTGAAATCTGCCTGGGGGAAGACCACCGTGCCCACGTCGCGGCCCTCGGCGACCAGCCCCCCCACCTGTGCCCAGGTTCTCTGTTTCTTGACCATCTCCCTGCGCACCTCGGGATGGCTGGAGACCTGAGAGACGTGGGCGGAGACCTCGCGGGAACGTATGGCCGAGGTGACGTCTTCTCCGTCCAGGAAGAAGCGATGGGCAGGCCGCATACCCCTTCGGTACTCCCCGCGCATCTCCGTCCTTCTGGCCATCTCCGCCAGGCCCGGCCCGTCGCTCAAGTCGATGCGCTCACGCATGGCCTTCAGGGTGAGAGCGCGATACATCGCCCCCGTGTCCAGGTAGAACAGGTTCAAGCGCCGGGCTACCGTACGGGCGACGGTGCTCTTTCCCGCACCCGCAGGCCCGTCTATAGCGATGATGGGACCATGCAACGGTTTTTCCTTCACCATAGCCACGAAATAATCATAGACGTAAATCCGGCAGGTTTGAAGGCGCAATATGTCGCTCGCCTGTAGCCCTCTTACGTTCTCTATTCCGTAGCCGCGTTCCCTTTTTCACTCGGTGGCGTAACCATCGTTCATGCAATGACCATGGCAGCTTTACCCAGTAAGGTAACGCAGCGTATCCAGGAAGCCGGGAAAGGAGATGTCCACGCATTCCCAGCCGGAAATCACCGTCTCCCCCTCGGCGCAGAGGGCGGCAACGGCCAGGGACATGGCGATGCGGTGGTCGCCATGGGAGTCGACGTTCGCCCCTCTGAGGTTCACTGGACCGTGGACCACGAATCCGTCCGGCAGCTCCTCAATGGAGGCGCCCATCTTGCGCAACTCCCCGCAAACGGCGGCGATGCGGTCGCTCTCCTTTACCCGCAGCTCGCCGGCCCCCCTGACTACCGTCTCCCCCCGGGCGCGGCATCCGAGGACGGCCAACAGGGGCACCTCGTCGATGAGAGCGGGGATCCGCCAGCCCTCCACCTCCACGCCCCTGAGGGAGGCGCTTCCCGCCTCCAGATCGCCGCGCGGTTCGTTGCACACCTCCCGGTAAGCGGATTCCAGGACCAGGGCCCCCATGGAGTTGAGAACGGAGAGGAAGCCTGCCCGCGTAGGATTGAGCCCCACATCCCTGACGGTGAGGCGGGAACCTGGGACCAGCGCCGCCGCCGCCAGGAGAAAGGAGGCGCTGGACAGGTCGCCGGGGATGTCGATCTCCGCCGGCTGGAGATCCGACCTCCGAATGACCAGGACATCCTCTCCCTCGAAAGAGAGATCCGCTCCCATGAGTAGGAGCATCCTCTCCGTGTGATCCCGTGAGGAACGACCCCCGAGGACTCGCGTTTCGCCCTCCGCCTGCAGGCCGGCCAAAAGCAGTGCCGACTTCACCTGGGCGCTGTCCATCTCCATGCGGTGCTCAATCCCCCGCAGCTCTCCCCCCCGGATGACCAGTGGCGGGCGTTCCCCCTCTCCCAGAGCCTCTATATCCGCGCCCATGAGCCTCAGGGGCCGCACGATGCGTCCCATGGGCCTGCGCCGCAGGGACTCGTCGCCGGTGAGCTCGCTACGAAAGGGCCTGCCGGACAGAGCGCCGGCCAGGAGCCGCATGGTGGTTGCCGAGTTTCCGGCGTCGAGGGTCTTCTCGGGAGCCCTCCATCCTTCCGGGCCCCGCCCCTTGACGACCAGCGTGTCTCCCTTCAGGTCGACTTCCACCCCCAGCTGGCGGAGGCAACGCAAGGTGCTCAAGCAGTCCCCGGAGCGGAGGAAGGGCTCGGCCACGGTGGTTCCCCTGGCCATGGCCCCCAGGATGGCCGCCCTGTGGGAGATGGATTTGTCCGGCGGTACCCTCAGCTCCCCACGCAGGGCACGACTGCCGCTTATGCTGATTACCATATTTTACCTCCATGCCGGATGATATCCTTCTCCGCCGCCCGAATCCAGCCCGCAACCCTTTCCGGTTTCGCCGAGGCTCCAGCTTTTCCGGGGACGCTCCCGCTACCTCTCCCCTATCGCCTTGCCCAACGTCACCCGGTATCCGCGGGCGCGCAGCGCCTCCGCCGCCCTCCGGGCGTTCTCCTCCCCGGTTATGGAGAGGCGCAGGATGCCCTGGCCGCTCTCCAGGGGGTGCACCAACTCCAGGTCGTCTATGTTGATGCCCATGTCCCCCACGGTAAGGGTGACCTCGCTGATCACGCCGGGCCGGTCCTCCACGGGAAGAGAAAGGAGATACATCTCGCCAAGGGATTCCTTCAGCGCGGGGGCCAGGTTGCGGCGTCCGGCGCTCGCCCTCTCCAGCCAGCCCAACAGCTCCTCCTCGCGGCCCTCCCGGAGGAGCTCTCGTATGTCCTGGAGGTTGGCGATCACCTCCGCCAGTGTCTCCCCTACCGCCGTCCGGTTCTCGGTCAGGATGTCCAGCCAGAGCCGTGGATCGGAGGCGGCGATGCGGGTCACGTCACGGAACCCGCCCGCGGCCAGCTTCAGCAAGGGGTATTCCTCCGCCCGGCGCAGGGCCAGGTTCATGAGGGCCATAGCCATGACGTGGGGCACGTGGCTGACCACGGAGACCGCGCGGTCGTGCAGCCGCGGGTCCATGGCAATCACCCTGGCCCCCAGCGAGGTCAAGAGGGCATGGAGCCTGGAATAGGCCTTGGCATCGCAATCCGAGGTGGGGGTGAGGACGTAGTAGGCCTCCCGGAAGAGGTCGGGGTCAGCGAACTCCACGCCCCTCTGTTCCGAGCCGGCCAGCGGGTGTCCGCCCACGAAGTGGCAGCCGGAAGGGAGGATCCCCGCCGCCGCTTTCACCACTCCTTCCTTGACCGAGCCCACGTCGCTCACCGTGGTCCCGGGACGCAGGGAGGGGGCTATCCTCTGCAGTACCTCGGGAATGGCCCTCACCGGTACGGCCACCAGCACCAGGTCGCATCGGAGGACCATCTCCTCCGGGCGTTCCACGGCCTCCTGCACCGCCCCCACCTCCAGCGCCCTCCTCAGCATGCGGGCATCGGCGTCGCTGCCCAGCACTGCGCCAACCGCGCCCGTGGCCCGGAGGGCCATCCCCAGCGAACCTCCGATGAGCCCCGTGCCCACTATGCCCACGCGCTCATAGATGATGCCGGCCATCGAATACCATATCCTTCCATATAAAGCTCTATCACACTCTCGCCATCAGGGCGTGCACTGCCTCGTCCGCTCCTCTCGCCCCTGGCCTGGCGGTACCGAACGTGTCTTATTAGAAGACGACGCGGAACCCCTCTGGCCGCTCTCGCCTTCACCCCCTGCCCAGGAATTCCGCCAGTCGCGTCACCTCCTCCATCATGGAGCGGAACCCCTCCGGGGTCAGGGACTGCGCGTCACCTCCTCCATCATGGAGCGGAACCCATCCGGAGTCAGGGACTGCGAGCCGTCACACAGGGCCTCGCGCGGCCTGGGGTGCATCTCCACCATGACCCCGTCCGCCCCCGCGGCCAGTGCCGCCAGGCAGAGGGGAGGCACCAGGTCCCTGATGCCTGTGGCGTGGCTGGGGTCCACGAAGACCGGGAGGTGGGAAAACCCCTTCACCGCGGGGATGGCCGATATGTCCAGTGTGTTCCTGGTCCCCGTCTCGAAGGTCTTGATGCCCCTCTCGCAGAGGATGACCTTGGAGTTCCCCTCCTTGAGGATGTACTCCGCGGCCATCAGCCACTCCTCCACCGTGGCGCTCATCCCCCGCTTGAGGAGCACTGGCTTGTCCTGCCTGCCCAGCTCCTTGAGCATGAGGAAGTTCTGCATGTTCCGCGCCCCTACCTGGAGGACGTCGGCGAAACGGTAGACCAGCTCCACGTCCCTCACGTCCAGCACCTCGGTGACCACGGGAAGGCCGGTCTCCTCGCGGGCCCGGGCCAGCAGGCGCAGCCCTTCCTCTCCCAGACCCTGGAAGCTGTAGGGGGAGGTTCGCGGTTTGAAGGCTCCGCCCCGGAAGAGCTTGGCTCCCGCCTCCCTGGCGATGCGCGCCGACTCCACCACCTGTTCCTCGCTCTCCACGGAACAAGGGCCGGCGATGACCGTGAAGGTCCCCCCGCCTATCTGCACCTCTCCCACCTTGATGACCGTGGGTTCCTCCTGGAACTCACGGCTGGCCAGCTTGTAGGGCTTGAGGATGGGTATGACCCTCTCCACCGATCTATAAGCCTGGAAGGGGACCTGCATGACCAGTTCGTCGTCGCCTATGACCCCGATGACCGTGCGGAACTCGCCCTTGGACACATGGGCTTCCAGGCCCTTCTCATGCAGGAGGTCGACGATCTCCTGAATCTCCTGTTCCGAGGCTCCGGAACGCATCACGATGACCATGCGGATCACTCCCCTCTTGCCATATAGCAGTCTCCCGCCGGGCGGCGTCGATGGCCGCCCAAACCCAGAGTTCCGGCAGATGATTCCCCGCCCCAACCTCGTGGAGCGTGGACCTTAAAGGGCTTCTCGGGGGGTCTTCATCCGCCCGGCGTGACGTCCTCGTGCGTTTATCCTCAATTATAGGGGCGGGGGGCCGTTACTGCACGGGCAACAACCTCGGTCACCTGACCGGTGTCCTCATGGGTTGCTTGGAACGGTCTTCGATCCCCCTTCTTGGACTCTTGAACCGGGCGTCGTCACCGTGATCCCAAGCTGCTCTCACTCCGGTAGGTCGGTCCTCAACTGCCGCGCCCCCTCCAGGTAGGGATGGCGGAGCTCGTGAGGATGCTTCCGGGTGTAGAAATGCATGAGAACCCTGATGCAGCGCGGCGTCCCGTCGACTATGGAAAGCTCCCTGGCGCACAGTAGGGGCACGTGGGTGAGGCCGATGTGGCGGGCCGCGGCGGCCGGAAACTCGGCGGTGAGGTCCTCCGTGGCGGTGAAGATGACGTCCACGATGTCCTCCGGGCGTATGTCGTTGCGCTTGATCATCTCCCGGAGTAGCTGCGCCGTCCTCTCCACGATCTCCTCTTTGGTGTTCTCCCGACAGAGGATGGCTCCCCTCAAGGCTCGCAGCTGCATGTCCTCCTCCTTTGGCCTCGGTCCACAAAGTCTAACATCTCTACATCGCCGCTCACATCCGGCTCTTCCCGGTCACGCGCTACTTGTGGCCGGACAACTCTTCCACCACGTGCAGTTCGCGTATCCTCTTGTAGCGCGCCAGGCGCCGGTTCGCGTAATCCAGCAACTCCCCCGGCTCCGCCGATTCTCCCGCCTTAAGCTGCACGTAGGCCACCGGCACTTCGCCGTAACGGGCGTCCCGCTTCCCCACCACCACGGCCCCGGCCACGGCATGGTGGCCGCGGAGCACCTCCTCGAGCTCTCGCGGGAACACGTTGAACCCCTTGCATATGAGCATGTCCTTCTTGCGGCCCACCAGGTAGAGGTATCCATCCCCGTCCATCCTCCCGAGATCGCCGGTATATAACCATCCGTCCCGGAAGACGCGCGCCGTCTCCTCCGGTTTCCTCCAGTAACCGGGCGTGACCTGAGGTCCCCTGACCAGTATCTCCCCCGTCTCCCCCTCCTTCACCGGAGTCCTTCCGTCCAGCGGGTCCACCAGGCGGATCTCCGTGTCCGGAAGGGGGAGCCCCACCGACCCCGGGCGCACGCGCTGGCGCGAGGGTGGGTTTGCGGTGCACCCCATGGTGCATTCCGTGAGCCCGTAACCCTCGCAGACCACGCCCGGGATGCGCCGCATCAGCCGGCGCAGGAGCTGCGGCTCCAGTGGCGCGGCGCCGGAGACCACCAGCCGGATGCCTTCCAAGTTCTTCCTGTTGAACCCGGGGCATTCCATGAGGGGGACGAAGAGCTGTGGAGGCCCCCCGAAACCCGTTGCGCCGTACTTCCCGATGTCCAGTAGGTACTGTTCGGGATCGAAGCGGGCGGAGACGATCATCGTCCACCCGTTCATGACCTGGATGTTGAAGAAGGCCACGATGCCCATCACGTGCGTCCAAGGGACGACGATGAGCGAGACCTCGGCTCCTCTCCGCATGACGTGGTCCTCCGGGCGGCCTCCGGGTGGCCGTCTAACCACCAACCTCCCTTTCCTCCAGGACACCTCCCCGCCCAGGAACCATTGAGCGAACTGGCAGCAATTGGAAACCACGTTGTAGTGGGTGGTCATGACCCCCAGTTCCCTTCCCGCCACTCCCCCGGTATAGACTATGTGCGCCAGGTCCTTCTTCACGTCGAAGGTGATGTCCGGGGGCTCCTCGGGATAGTAGGAGAGCAGCTCCGAGAAGTCCACGGCCTGCGGAGGAATGGCCGTCTGGCGCAGTGGTTTCACGGGCCTAGACACCCGCGGATAGCAATCCGCCAGGCTGGTAAGGATCACTCGGCGCACCGGGGTGCGGGGTAGTATCCGGCGGGGCATACGGAAGGTCATGTCCAGGCCCAGGTAGGTCTCCACCTCCGCATCCCGGAGCTGAAAGAGCAGCTCCCGCTCGGAGAGCAGGTGGTCGAGGGGCACGAACACCGCGCCGGCCTTCAGCAAGCCGTAATAGGCCACCGCGAACTGCGGGCAGTTGGGAAGGTGTATGCCCACCCGGTCTCCCTTGTGCACTCCCATGTCGGCCAGCGCGGCGGCGAAGCGGTCGGAGAGGAGGTCGAGCTCCCGGAAGGTCAACTCCATACCCCCGAACACCAGGGCGTTCCTGCCCGGCCACTGGGCCGCCGAGGAACGGAGCATCTGGAAGACGGGGATGCGCGGGTAATTCGGGCGGCGCTTCACGCCCTGGGGCCGATATCCTCCTTCCATCTTCCTCCTCCGCAAAGGAGATCCGCCGCTTATACGACTCTCGTAAAGACAGAACTGTGATCCCGTGGTTCTATTTTCCCCTCCGGTCACCGGCGGGGCAACCCGGCGACGGCGGAGAGGCCCTCTTCTTCTTGAGGTTCGCCTCAAGGCCGTCATCCCTTACGCCACCGACGTTGATCATCCCCATAGCTCCTCTGGCTTGATCCTTTCGCAAGGATGACGGAAAGCCGTCCTCATTATCAAGCTCGAAAGCGCTCCTCGAGACGATGGAACATCCATGGATAGCCCGCGACAGGCACCTCCCCCGGCCCGCGAGACGCCCCTTTCAGTCCAACTCCATGAGCTTCCTGACCTCCTCGGGGGTGAGAGGTCGGTACTCGCCCTCCTTCACCCCCCGGAGGTCCAGGGGGCCGAAACGGGTGCGCACCAGGTCTCGTACCTGGAGGCCGACCGCCGCGCACATGCGCCTGATCTGCCTTTTCCTGCCTTCATGGATGGTGAACTGGAGGAGGCACCGATTGCCTTTTTTTGCCAGCACGCGCACTTTGGCCGGGGCGGTGGTCCCATCCTCCAGGCGTATCCCCTTGCGCAGGCGGGACAGGCCCTGCGGGGTGAGGTAACCCTCCGCTTCCACCAGGTAAGTCTTCTCCACGCCACGGCTGGGATGGAGGAGTTTGTGGGCCAGGTAGCCGTCGTTGGTGATCAGGAGGAGCCCTCGCGTGTCCTTGTCCAGGCGGCCCACCGGGAATAGCCTTCCCTCCTCGCGGACCAGGTCCATGACCGTGGGGCGACCCCGGGTATCCCTGACCGTGGTGATGTAACCGGGGGGCTTGTTGAGGAGGAAGTACTTCTTCTCCACCCCGACACTGACGGGAATCCCGTCCACGGTCACCCGATCCCGCGCCGGGTCCACACGGTCCCCCAAGCGTGCCGTTCTCCCGTTGACCGCCACCCTCCCGTCTTTGATGAGCTCCTCGCAACGACGCCGCGAGCCCAGGCCGGCTTCAGCAAGGAACTTCTGCAAACGTACCAGCGTGGTCTCCTCGCCCAAAACCTTCCGGCCACCTCCTCACGGCCAGGGTCAAGAAAGCCTTAGCCTTCCTATCACGCGAATGTCCCGCTCATGCCGGGATCAAGATTCCTGAAATCCCTCCCCCTGTCCTTCGCCGTCCAACGGTTCCGGAAGGTCCTGCCCCTCTCCCGCTCTCTCCATGAAAGGAGCGTCGTTCTCCTGCCGTTCCCGGCCTGCGCCCGCCGGGATCCCCGGCGTCTCATCCGGCGAACCGAACGTCTCCCCTAGGGCCTCCTCCTCCCGCGACGGAAGGCCGTCATCCGACGCCGCGCCCTCTCCATTCTCCGCATCGGCGCGGCCGGACAGGGAACGGGCGATGCGCTCCACGGTCTCACGGTCGGGCTCGAACTCCTCGAGGGGAGGCAGTTCCTCCAGGCTGCGCAGGCCGAAGTGCTCCAGGAACTTCTCCGTGGTCACGTAGAGGGCCGGTCCGCCGGGAGCCTTTTCCTTGCCCGCCTCGGCCACCAGTCCCATCTCCACCAGGACCTTGACCACGTTCTCCGACTGTACGCCCCGGAGGTTGGCGATCTGCCCCCGGGTTATGGGCTGCAGATAGGCGATGATGGCCAAGGTCTCCACGGCGGCCCGGGTCAGTCGGGCGCGCTTCGAGGAGAGGAGCAACTTCTCCACGTAGGAAGCGTATGCGGGATGGGTGTGTAGCCTCCACCCTCCGCCCACCGCCCTCAGCTGGATGCCCCGGTTCTCGGCCTGGTACTCGGCGCTCAACTCCTGGAGTGCGGAAATCACCCTTACCTCGTCGCACCCCAGGGCCTCCGCCAGCCGGCGTGGCGTGACGGGTTCTCCGGAGACGAAGAGCATGGCCTCGAGGGCCCCCTTTATGGTCTCCATCTCCCGCAGCCGGTCCTCACCGGCCCCGGCCTTCCACATCCTTCCGCCTATAGGCCTCAATTCCATGCCTCTCCCCTTCCTCCGGACCCTTCGGCTCCTCCCTCGCTATCCAACACCCCGTTCCGGAACTCGAGATCCGTCGGACGGCCGGATTCCGGAGCGATGACCTCTATGTCCCCGAAACGCACCGCCTGGCGGATGTCAACCTCCTCGCGTTTATATAGCTCGAGGAGGGCGAGGAAGGTGGCGATGATCTCTATGCGCAGCGCGCACCCGGCGGTCAACTCCCGGAAGGTGGTCCGCCCCCTCTGGGCCAGCACGCGGCGCACCCGGTCCATGAAATCGGAGACGTTCACCCGGATGGGGGCGATGTAGGAGACGTCCACCTCCTCCTCCGCCTGGACCAGCTCGCGGGCCGCACGCACCAGCATCTCCAGGGTGAGGTGACGGAGTACGTCGGGGGCCAGATCCAGGAAGGGCTCCTCCAGGTCCACCTCCCGGTAGTAATACCTCTCCTCCCTCTCCAGGCGCGAGGCCAGCTCCGCCGCCGCATTGCGGAACTTCTGACACTGTACCAGCCTCCACAAAAGTTCCTCGCGCAGTTCCGCCGGCGAGACCTCCTCGGCCTCTCTCTCCGGGGCGGGAAGGAGGGAATCGGATTTTAGTTTTAGGAGGGTGGCGGCGATGAGCAGGAACTCGGTGGCCACCTCGAGGTCCAGGCGCTGCATGTCCTGGATGTAACGCAGGTACTCGTCGGTGATCTCGGCGATGGAGACCTGATAGATGTCGATCTCCTTGCGCCCGATGAGGTGGAGCAGGAGATCGAAGGGCCCTTCGAAAACCTCCAGCTTCACCAGATAGGGCACGGCAAGCTCCTCAGTCGATCCCCATACGCCTGCGTACCTCGGCCAGCACCTCCCTGGCGATGGGGCGGGCTTTCCGCAGGCCCCCTTCCAGAACCTCCCAGGCGATGCCGGGCCCTTCGAAAACCTCCAGCTTCACCAGATAGGGCACGGCAAGCTCCTCAGTCAATCCCCATACGCCGGCGTACCTCGGCCAGCACCTCCCTGGCGATGGGGCGGGCTTTCCGCAGGCCCCCTTCCAGAACCTCCCAGGCGACGCCGGGCCTGTTTTCCAGTTCCTTCCTCTTCTCCCGGAAAGGCTGCAGGGAATCGGATACGCGCTCCGCGAGGACCTCTTTGCACTCCACGCAGCCCCACCCCGCGGTCCGGCAGTTGCCGGCGATCTCCTCCAGCCTGTCCCCGGTGTACAGCTTGTGGAGTTCGAACACGCTGCACTTCTCCGGATCCCCCGGATCGCGGCGGGTGCGGCGGTCGGGATCGGTGATCATGGACATCACCTTGGCGCGGATCTCCTCCGGCGGGTCGGAGAGGGAGATCTGGTTCCCGTAACTCTTGCTCATCTTCCGTCCGTCGGTCCCCGGTATGCGTGGGGCGGTGGAGAGCAGGGACTGGGGCTCGGCGAAGGTCTCCCCGTAGAGGTAGTTGAACCTCCTCACTATCTCGCGGGTCAGTTCCAGGTGGGGCAACTGGTCCTCGCCCACGGGAACTCCCTCCGCGCGCACGATGAGGATGTCCGCCGCCTGGAGCACCGGATAGCCCAGGAACCCGTGGGTGGCGATCTCCCGCCCCTTGAGCTGCTCCTGCTGCTCCTTGAAGGAGGGCACCCTCTCCAGCCACCCCAAAGGGGTTATCATGGAAAGATAGAGCTGGAACTCCGCCACCTCGGGAAGGTCGGACTGGCGGTAGATGGCCGCTTTTTGCGGATCGATGCCCGCGGCCAGCCAGTCCAGGACCATCTCCTCGGTGAAGGCCCTCAGCCGTGAAGGGTCCTGGTAATCGGTGGTCAGGGCGTGCCAGTCGGCGATGAAGAAGAAGCACTCCGCCTCCTCCTGGAGCTCGATCATGCGCAGGAGGTTGCCGTGCAGGTGCCCCAGGTGCAACTTGCCGGTGGGGCGGTAACCGGTCAGGATTCTCGTCACCAAGCCTTCTCCTTCCTCCTCTATCCTCTTGTGCTCTCGCGCCGTCCGATGCCTTTCGAAACACCTCAGCCCTCTGGGTCCGGGCCGCGGCCGGCCTCCCTTCCCCGGGCCGAGCCCGTGATTCCGGTGCCCATCCTCTCATATATCGGGGTCGCGTCGCGAGACCCTTGGACAATATTCTATACTCCCGCCCCCCTCCCCTCGATGGAAACGCCATCGCGCTCGTCTCTGCTCCCCAAGGCGTCACCGCCCGTTCAAACTCGCCGCGATGGGACTTCGACGAACGGTGTGGGAAGGGATCGCGTCCCCCTCATGGGACCCGGCCGACCAAGGGAGTGAACGAGTGCTTCAGAGAGCGTCGTCCATTTCCCGCAGCCGGCGCGCCCTCTCATCCCGCGGCTCCCTCTGGTGATCCCGTACCAGTCGCACCAGCTCCACGTCGCTCCCGGCGCGTTCCAGCAGGGCCGCGGCCACCTCCCCGTGGTGGAGCTGCACGTAAATACCCCGTCGCCAGCCCGGTGTGAGGCTTCTCATGCGCTCCAGGACGTCCTGTCCGTGGGCCTCCCTCTCCACCCTCGCCGCCACACGGGAGAGCAGCCGGGGGGCAAAGACCTCCAGGAAGGTGTAGGCCCACCGCACCTTGAGGTCCAGCTCCTCGGTCAGCTTCCCGCAATCGTGGAGGAGAGCGGCGCGGTAGAGCAGGGGGTCATCGCGTAACCTGGAGGCCACGGCCAGGGAATGCGCCCGGTCATAGCGGTCCATGCCCGAAAAGAGGCGCTTCTCCTCTGGAGAGAGCACGGCGGCGGCCCGCTCCCCCCTCGCGCGGAGACGGGGATCGAGGGCCAGCAGGCTGACCAGGGCCTTGCCGGGCAGGTTGCGCCAGGTGTTCACCGATGCTCACCTTCCGCTTCTCGACAAGGATTCAGAAGACGCCCCACAGCCCGAAGGCGCGCAGGATGAGGTTGGCCAGCCCGCCAACGATGTCCGAGAGGACGAACCCGAAGAGCATGACCAGCACCAAGATGAGGAAGAACCCGTAGGGTTCCAGCGACTGGTAGGCGCGCCTGGCCTCCCCCCGCAGGAAGTAGCCCAGCACCCGCGAACCGTCCAGAGGGGGTATGGGTATGAGGTTGAAGACGAAGAGGAGGATGTTGATGTAGGCGATGAAGAGACAGGTATAGGCGGCGCGCTCCAGGAATCCCCCTCCCTGGAAGAGGGTCAGGAGGCGCAGTATCCCTATGAAGACCACCCCCAGAGAGAGGTTGGAGAGGGGCCCCGCTAGGGACACCCAGATTATCCCCCGCGGTTTGCGGAAGAGGAAGGGGTTTATGGGCACCGGCTTGGCGTACCCGATGATGAAGGTCCCGTGACCCAGGAGGCTCAAAAGGAAGAGCATGCCGGGAAGGATGAGGGTCCCGAAAGGGTCCACGTGGGCCATGGGGTCCAGGGTGAGGCGCCCGGCGCGCTTTGCCGTGGGGTCCCCCATACGGTAGGCCACGTACCCGTGCATGTACTCGTGGATGATGACCCCTATGATCAGGCCCACGAGCATGTATATGGTTACCTCCACCTGGGAGGGTCCCAAGCTCCATCACCTCCTGGAGGCCGCTTCCACCAGCTTCCGCGCCAGGGCCAGCTCCTCCTCCCGTCCGCGTACCTCCCCGTCCAGCAGTGCTCGCCTGATCTCTGCCAGAATATGGGAATAAACCCTGGAGGGGGGTAGTCCCATCTCCTTAAGGTCGCGGCCGCTCACGCTGGGTGCCATTTCTTTCCAGTTGGTCACGTAGGCAGCGATTCTCTCCCTGGCCGTGGGGCCGGCCAGAGCATAGAGATATGTTATGGCCTCCGGGCTAAGCGGGTCAAGCAGGGAGACGACCCGGCTGGGCGCGACCTTCTCTCCCGACAGTTCCTCCACCGCCCGAGGGACCTCCTCGAGACACTGGCGCACCGCTTCCGCGTCCTCACGGCGCATGCGCATCTGGTGACACCACTTGAGGCCCTCCCCGGGTGGAAGGTCGGCGAGCATGGCGGCGGCCACCGGTATCCACCGCCTCCCCTCCGTTCCCAGCATCTTCCAGGCCTTGTCCAGGTGGCGCTCCAGGAGCCGGAAGCGGCGGCGCATGGCCCGGCTCACCGTCAGGTCGGGATGCAGGGTGCGCAGGGCCCCCAGTTCCTCCAGCCTCTCCAGGGCCCTGAGGGGCAGGGGGAGGGGCTCGAGGAAGATGTCCTTAAGTTCGTCCCGGACCCTGGAGTTGGTCAGGCGGCCCACTATCTCCATCTCCACCGCCCGCCTGGCCAGCATCTCCGTCTGTCTCTCCATGCGGAAACCGTAGCGCTGCTCGAAACGCACGGCCCTGAATATGCGGGTGGGGTCCTCCACGAAGCTCAGGTTGTGGAGCACCCGCACCTGCCTTCTCTGCAGGTCGCGCAGCCCCCCGAAGTAGTCCAGCAGCTCGCCGAAGCGCTCCCCGTTGAGGGCCACGGCCATGGCATTGATGGTAAAGTCCCGGCGGTACAGGTCTTGCCTTATGGAGGAAACCTCCACGGTGGGCAGGGCCGCCGGGTGTTCGTAGAACTCGGTGCGCGCCGTGGCCACATCGATCCTCCTCCCGTTTGGTAAGATGACCACCGCGGTCCCGAACTTGCGGTGACTGCGCACCCTGGCATTGAGTTCTCTGGCCAGCAGGCGCGCGAACTCGATGCCATCCCCCTCCACCACAAGATCCAGGTCCAGGTTGGGAAAGCCCAGGATGAGGTCCCTCACCACTCCGCCCACCAGGTACACCTCCTGGCCCTCGCGCTCCGCCACCCTGGAGACCAGGCGAAGGAGGCTCTGGGCTTCACCCGGCAGTTGTCGCTGCATCATCTCTATGATCTCCGAGCGTGTGTAGGCGGGCGTCCCGCCCACCGGGGCCACCGCCCGCAGGTAATCCCTGCCGTGCAGGGCCCTTAGCAGGTCCTTGCGGGTCACGATTCCCACCAGCTCGTGCCCCCTCACCACCGGGACCCTCCCGATGGCGTTCTCGGTCATGAGCCTCTGGATCTCCTGCAGGGAGGCACCCTCATCCACGGCGATGAGCGAGCGGGACATGAAGCCCTTCACCGGGGCGTGGCCCAGGCCGTGATGTCCCGCCTTGTCCAGGTCCTTGCGGGAGATCATGCCCACAAGCCTGCCGCGGTCGTCGACCACGGGAAAGGCGGTATGTCCGGTAAGCTCCATGCGCCGCGAGGCCTCGGCTATGGTGGTGTTCTCGTGGATGGTCTTGACCGGGCCGCTCATTATCTCCCCCGCGGTGACCCGCGGAGGCACGTTCCTCTCCAGGAGCTCGAGGAGCTCCCGCTCCACCCTGTCCATGCTGTGCCCCTTGAGCACCGCCGAACCCGCCTTGGCGTGCCCGCCCCCTCCCAACGCCGAGAGGACACGATCCACGTCCAGCTGGTGCATGCGCGAAAGCCCGGCCACCACCACCCGCCCCTGCATCTCCACCAGGGCGAAGAGGACCTCCAGGTTCTCCACGTCGGCCAGCCTGGCCGCCACCGCCGAGGCGCCCTCCACGTAACTCTCCATGCGCGCTTTGGACACGGCCACCAGCACTCCCTGCACGCGGTGAAAACGGAGGCCGGCGAGGAGGCGGCGCATGAGTTCGTGCTGTTCCGGGGAGAGCTGCCTGCCCAGGAAATGCATGATCACCTCCAGGTTGGCGCCCCGGCGCATGAGGAAGGCAAGCGCCTCGGCGTCCTCGGGAGTGGTGCCGGCGTAGGTCAGCGAACCGGTGTCCTCGTGGATGCCCAGGGCGAAGAGGGTGGCCTCGAAGGGGCTAACGGGTATCTTCTGACGCTGGATTATCCTCACCAGCACGGTGGTGGTGGCTCCCAGATACTCGCTGTAATCGTGT
>NZ_JACVJJ010000023.1:0-6321 GCF_015711935.1 Candidatus Solincola tengchongensis | reverse complement strand
GGCCATGGCCTCCCTCAGAAAGGAGGTGAGGAGGAATCCCGAAGCCTGGCTCGAAAAGCACATGCCGCTTCTTGAGACAAGGAGCGGAGACCCCTGGGTGAAGGACGTCCTCAAGGCGCTTGCGGGACATGAGAGGATAGCGTGTTGAGGTTTTGTCGGGATGGGGTGCCTACTTTTTGTAGACAGCAACCAGTATAGCTCTCCGATTGACTTTCCGTGGGGCCGGGAGTATCATCATAAACTAACTTGCTGGTGGATATTGACAACCGAATACCTACCGCTAAAGGCGATGAAGGGGAGGAGTAGGCCCGCGGGTAGCGCTACAGAGAGCCGGGCTGAGGTTGAGAACCGGTGCGCGAAGCGGGCTGAAGATGGCCCTGGAGCTTCCCGTCGAAAGCGATGAGCGAGTAGGCGAGGACGGATGCCCCCGTTACCATGGGCGAGGGTATCGCGCTGCGGCGCCGTACCCGGTGCGGGTGATACGGTAGTGGATACCGCCGTGCGCCTTCGCCGGCGGTATTTCTTTTCCCGAGCCGGAGGTGCGTGATTCGACGCCGAAAGGGAAAGTCAAGGGGGCATTGGGGCGAAAAGGACATGCGGTCTGTCCGGGTAGAAGCAGCGACCGACGGGTATCCGGGATGGCGGAGATATGGGGGCGCGGCAGAAGGTGCCCGTCCCTTCGGGCTGGCGCGCATAGGCGGTGCCGGCGGCAGGGAAGAGCACGCTGCGAATCCTGGGGCGTTGCTTTGGGCTTGCCGTGAATGGTGGCCCGAAAGGCGGGGATTTGATTCGGTGATCGATTAGAAAGGGAGAGGCTCGTCCGTTACGGGAAAGGTGGTGGTGGGTTTGGTATGGATCATGCGCAGCCTCCCGCGGTAATGTGAGCCAGTCAAGACGGGAGGTAAAGAGGAATGGCCAAGACCATCGCGGAGATAAACGAGAGGATCAAGAAGGGAGAGGCGGTGGTGGTCACCGCCGAGGAGATCATCGACCTCGTGGAGGAGAAGGGCGTGGAGGAGGCGGCCCGCACCGTGGACGTGGTGACCACGGGCACCTTCGGGCCCATGTGCTCCTCCGGGGCCTTCATCAACCTGGGCCACGCCCAGCCGCGCATCAAGATACAGCGCGCCTGGCTGAACGAAGTCCCCACCTACTGCGGCATCGCCGCCGTGGACATCTATATTGGGGCGACGGAGATGGCGGAGCACGATCCCCTGAACGAGGTGTTTCCAGGAGAGTTCCGCTACGGGGGCGGCCACGTCATAGAGGACCTGGTGGCGGGGCGCAAGGTACGCCTGCGGGCGGAGGCCTACGGAACGGACTGTTACCCCAACCGCCGCTGGGAGAGGGAGATAACCCTGGACGACGTAAAGGAGGCCTGGCTCTTCAACCCGCGCAACGCCTACCAGAACTACAACGTGGCCGTGAACCTCTCCGACCGGGTCATCTACACCTACATGGGGGTGCTGCGGCCCAACCTGGGGAACGCCAACTACTGCAGCGCGGGCCAGCTCTCGCCTCTGCTCAAGGACCCCCTGTTCCGCACCATCGGTATCGGGACGCGCATCTTCCTGGGCGGAGGCGTGGGTTACGTGGCCTGGCACGGGACGCAGCACAACACCGACGTGCCCCGCGCCGCCAACGGCGCGCCTACACGACCCGCCGGGACCATCGCCGTCATCGGCGACCTGCGGGGGATGAACCCGCGCTACCTCACCGGATATTCCATCCTCGGGTACGGGGCCACTCTGGCGGTGGGCATCGGGATCCCCATCCCGGTGCTGGACGAGGAGGTGGTGCGGCATGCCGCGTTGCGCGACGCCGACCTCAAGGCCCCGGTGGTGGATTACTCCGTTGATTATCCCCAGGGAACGGGACGGGTGCTGGGGGAGGTCACCTACGCGGAGTTGAAAAGCGGGCGCATCGTGGTGGAGGGTAAAGAGGTTCCCACCGCTCCGCTGTCCAGCTACAGCAGGGCGAGGGAGATAGCCGAGACCCTGAAGAGCTGGATACGGGAGGGCCGGTTCCTGCTCAGCGAGCCAGTGGATCTCCTTCCCTGCGCGGCGCGGGATAAGGGGGTGAGTTGAATGGTACGGCACAAGATAGTCCTGCACTTTCCCCACGAACAGGTGGACAAGCCCATCGTTAGCAAGCTGGTCCGGGATTACAACCTGGACTTCAACATCCTCAAGGCCTCCATCACCCCCCGCGAGGAAGGCCTGCTGGTCCTGGAGGTGACCGGGGAGGAGGCGGATTACGACCGCGGACTGGAGTACCTGCGTTCCTGCGGGGTGGAGATCCAGCCCCTCTCCCAGGACATCAGGCGCAACGAGGAGCGATGCACCCATTGCGGGGCTTGCTTGGCGGTATGTCCCACTGAGGCGCTGAGGCTGGACCGGGAGACATGGGAGGTGAGGTTCGCGGAGGACGATTGCGTGGCCTGCGAGCTCTGCATAAAGGCCTGTCCTCCGCGGGCGATGGAGATACATTACTGAGGGTAGGACATTTCGGGTGCCCGCCTCGGCGTGATGCTGGTAAAATAACGCTATGGCCAAGTTGGAACTCGAGGATTCGGGCCAGGTGTTCAGCCTGGAGGAGAGAGCGGAATACACCCTGGGCAGGTCGGATCCGGCCACCCACTCCTTCCCGGACATCGACCTTGCGCCTTTCGGGGCGCTGGATGCCGGGGTCTCCAGGAGGCACGCCAAGATCACCCGCCTGGGGGGAGGACGTTATTACATCATGGATCTCGCCTCCACCAATTACACCCACGTCAACGGCGAGAAGTTGGAGGCTTTCGAACCTCGGCCTCTGGCGGATGGCGACGAGATCCACATGGGAACGCTGAAACTCATCTTCCGGGCCTGAAAGACGCGGTGCCTCTCCAGCCGGGTTTTCCTCTCACCCTCGGCCGGAAGGGGCGCCTTTTTCTTTGCTCTCTTCTTTGAGGAGGCGTTCTGCGTCGTCCGGTTATAAGGTGCGGGGCGGGTGGTGTCGATAGAATAATGTCGCCGGGAAGGGTTCGAGGTTCTTGCCGGCCGGCGCGAATGCCGGAGATGTACGTTGACCTTCCGGGTGGAGCGATGGAGGCAAGGTACCGCATCCTGAGGGAGATAGGGCGGGGGGCCATGGGCCGGGTGTATCTGGCCCATGACACGCTCCTGGAGAGGGACGTGGCCCTGAAGGAACTGAACGTCCCCGATTACCTTAGCGAGGAGGAGAAGGCCGAGGTAAGGGAGAGGTTCCGGCAGGAAGCCAAGGCGGCGGCCAGGCTCTCCCACCCTCACATCCTCACCGTACACGACATCATCCTCTCGGGGGACCGTCAGTACATCGTCATGGAATACCTGGAGGGCAAGACCATGCGGGAGGTGCTGGCGGAGCGCCGGCTTTCACCCGAGGAGGTCATGAGCATAGCCCCCATGGTCTGTGAGGCCCTGGGATACGCACACCGGCAGGGCATCGTCCACCGCGACGTTAAACCGGACAACATCTTCGTCCTCCAGAACGGGAACATCAAGGTGGCGGATTTCGGCATCGCCAAGATGATACGGGTGAGCGACCGTACCCACACCGACGTCATCATGGGCACTCCCAACTACATAGCCCCGGAGGTCATACTGGGCAGGCCTTACGACCACCGTGTGGACATCTTCGCTCTGGGGGTCACCTTGTACGAGATGCTCTCCGGGCGGCGACCCTTCGATGCGGAGAACGATTTCGCCATCATCTACCGTGTGGCCACCGAGGAACCGGCGGCCCTGTCCGAACTGGTAGAGGGCCTTCCACCCACTCTGGAACGGGCCGTCCACCATGCTCTCCAGAAAGAGCCCTCGCTGCGGTACGCCAGCATGGAGGAGCTCAAGGCCGACCTCATGAAGGTGCGCTCGGAACTGGGGATGGAATCGCGCCAAAAGGAGTCCTTCGACAAGAAGCGGGCCCTGATGAGCGAGCTGGAGGCGGCCAGAGAGGTGGAGCTGGATATGGATACCGCCGGGGAGAGGTACGACTTCCGGCGTGACAAGGAGTGGAAGGAGCTCATCGCCCGCATCTATTCCGACCAACCTCCGGAGGAATCGGGCGGTGGAGTGACGGATACCGGGATGACGACGGCATTCGGCGGCGCGGCCACGGAAGCCAAGCCCCGGGCCAGGGCTGAATTACCAGTATATGGCAGCTCACTCCCTGGAACGGCCGTTCGCAAGAGCAGGGGAGGAGGAAGCACGGCAAGAAGCGAGGCCCGCACTCGACCCTTGGCCCTCGCTTCCGGGCAAGGACATCCGCTAAGCCGAGGGCGGGAAGTAGAGGCCGCCGGCGAGTTCGCCATCCCCGAGAGGGCGAGGCGGCTGGCCTTTTACATCCCCGCCCTGGCCGCGCTGCTGGTCGTCTCCACCCTGTTCCCCTGGATAGGAAAAGGCCTCAACCCACTGCGCAGCATGGCGGGGATATCCTTCCCGGAAGGGATGCTCTTCTCCGGCCTGGCCACACTGGTCGCCGGGTGCGACGCGCTACTTGTCCTGGGGATGGTGCCGCCCGGGAAATGGGCGGGGGCCATGAGGGTAATGTCCCTGCTGGCGCTTTTAACCATGCTGGCTTTTCTGGGCCTGCGGGTCTTCGCAGGCCTGGGCTACCGGAGGGCGCCGGGCCTTTCGTTGGGCCAGGCGCTGGCGGGTACCGGTTGGGGCGTGTGGCTGGCGCTGGCCGGGAGCGCGGCGTTCTATTCCCTCTGTTCCCGCCTCCGGGCCGAGGTGACCTGAGTCGAATCCGCGAGCGGGTTGCGCTGCTTCCAATGGGTCATGTGTTCGCGCTCCCTTGTGTACCTGCCTCACAAACGGATCACGCCGTCATTAAGGCCGGGTTGTAACTCGGTCTTGGGGTTATGCCTTGTTCCGCGCCTCACCCGCGAACAGAGGCTTAGAGGGCATCGTTTTCGAGAAGCCACCTCACGTATTCCTCGAGGGGTTCCCGGTAGTGGCGCGCGAGTGGGAAGCCACGCAGGCGGAGGTTCAGGTTCTCCAGGGGAGAATAGGGGGGGCGGGGACAGGGGAGGTTGAGGTCCGCGTAGCGTATAGGTTCGATGGGCACCTTCTTCCACCCGGCTATCTCCACGATCTCCCGGGCGAAGTCGTAACGAGAGCAGACACCCTGATTGGTGGCGTGGTAGAGGCCATACTGGCCGGACCGGCAAACGCGGTGGATGATCTCCGCCAGGTCACCGGTGTAGGTGGGGGTCCCCACCTCATCGGTTACCACCCGCAGGTAACCCTTCTCGCGGGCGTTGCGCAGGATGCTCTTCACGAAGTTGCGCTTCCCTCCACGGCCGAACAGCCACTGGGTGCGGAAGATGTAGTGGCGGGGAAGGGTGCAGGCCAGAAAACGTTCGGCGGCCAGCTTGGCCTTGCCGTATACCCCCTGAGGGTTGGGCTCGTCCAGTTCAGTGTAGGGTGCACCCTTTCGCCCGTCGAAGACGTAATCGGAGCTGATGAAAGCCAGAGGACAACCGGCCTCCAGGCAGGCCATGGCCAGGTTCTGCGCGCCGGTCAGGTTGACCCGCAGGGAGGGCTCGGGGTCCAGCTCGGCACGGTCGGCGTCCAGGTCGGCGGCGGTGTTGATGACCAGGTCCGGGCTGAGGGAGGGGATCCTTTCCATGACCAGTCGGTAATCCGTGATGTCCAGGTCGAGGTCGAAGGGGAATACCTCGTCGCCTCCAGCCCGGAAGACCTCCACCAGGTCGGTCCCCAGCTGTCCGGCCGCGCCGCAGATCACCACGCGCATACCTGCCTCCTCACCCCTTCCGCAACCTGTCTGTTGGTGCATCCCTCTCCCCTTTTCCCGCTCTCCGGGTTGAAGGACGCGTAGGTGACGCTTTCCAGGTCGGTCCCCAGCTGTCCGGCCGCGCCGCAGATCACCACGCGCATACCAGCCTCCCCTCTCTCATATTGGAAGCCGTTGTCATAGCCCGCCTCTCCGCCTACCCCATCACGGGATGCCTCGAGGCTCTTGCCCATCCCACTCAGTCTCCCGCCTCTCTCTCCCAGTCGAAGAGCGCATCGTAGGGGATACGCTCCTCGTCCGGGTCCGCCGGGTCATAGGAGCGGGTGGTGTGATAGAAGAGGCCTACCGGTTTGTTCCCCAGGACCTGGTAACCGTGGGCCACGCCGGGAGGGATGACGATGAGAAGAGGGCGGTGTTCTCCGGCGTAGATCACCTGGGTCCGCCCGTGAGTGGGCGATTCCTCGCGGAGGTCGTGCAGGACTACGCGTGCCTCGCCCTGGGCCACGAACCACAGGTCGTGCTGTTTGCGGTGCCAGTGAAAAGCCT
>NZ_JACVJJ010000022.1:0-99165 GCF_015711935.1 Candidatus Solincola tengchongensis | reverse complement strand
CGGCCGTGCCCGTCGATTCGGAGGTGAGCCGGTGATGGAAGCGCGCAAGAAGGGAATCTACCTTTTCATCCTCGCCGGGTTCCTGGTCTCCGCGGCCCTGGCCCTACTTGTAAGCCCCTGGGCCTCATCCGCCCCGGACGGGCTGGAGAGGGTGGCCGAGGACAAGGGATTTATAGAAAAGGCGGAGGAAACCGACCCTGCCTGGGATAGCGCCCCGATTCCTGATTACGCCATTCCCGGTCTGACCGAGAAAGCGGTGGACGAGGATAGCGGCGAGGTGGTCGAGGAGCCCACCAGGCTGGCCACCGCCCTTGCCGGCCTGGTAGGAACGGCCGCCGTGTTTCTCATCGCCTGGGGGTTGGCGCTGGTCCTCAAGAAAAAAGACCGGAAAGGGGCAGTTGGTGTCCCTTGACCGCGCGGGACAGATCTAGCGACCGCACGGGACCAGATACGATTTCCGGTAGAAAAAGCGCATTAAAGGAACGGGTGGGGTTAAAACGTGCTTTAAAGCCCCTCTCACAGGGAGGGTCGAACGGATGGAGGCCTGGAGGAGAGGGGATACTGGGAGACCAGGAGATTCGGGGATCCCCGAAAGCCGCAGGTTCGAGGACCGGAGCGGGAACCAGCCCGGCACCACAGTGGTCCCGCGAGGAGAGGGTACGGCTTTGGAGGAGGTAAGCGATGCGACGGGACCCGCGAGTGGGCGGGGTTCACGAGTCTGAGTGGTGAACGGATGAAACACGCTTTCCTGGACCGCTACAGCCACCTGGAGAGTCCGGTGCACCGGCTGGACCCGCGGGCCAAGCTGGTGGGCTTCGCGACCCTCGTCGTGGTTTGCGTGACCACTCCTCCCCACCTCTACGCGGCCTTTGTCGCCTACCTGGGATTGGAAGCGGCCCTTATCGTGCTCTCGCGCCTCCCGTGGAAGCATGTGCTCAAGCGTCTCCTCGTGGTGCTCCCCTTCATAATGGTGGTGGCGGCATTCATCCCCTTCTTCAGCAAGGGCGGGGGGAGTTACAACCTCGGCCCGGTGAGGATTTCCGGTCACGGGCTTCTGATCCTCTGGAATGTGGCCGCCAAATCCACGGTGAGCGTGCTGGCGGTGATAATCCTCTCCTCCACCACCCCCTTCTCCGACCTTCTGGGGGCCATGGAGAAGATGCGGGTCCCACGCCTTTTCACTTCCCTGCTCAGCTTCACCTACCGCTACATCTTCGTATTGGTGGACGAGGCGCAGCGCATGCGGAGGGCCCGCGACTCCCGGGGCTGGAGCGGGAAGTGGCTGTGGCAGGCTAAGGTTGTCGGGCACATGATCGCGGCGCTCTTCCTGCGTTCCTACGAGCGCGGGGAAAGGGTGTACGCCGCCATGCTGGCCCGCGGTTACGGCGGCGGTGGGGTGCGCACGTTTTATGCGTATGAGCTCGGCATCCTGGAGGCGGGGTTCGCGGCCCTGGTGGCCCTCTTCCCCCTGGCCGCCAGGCTGCTCTCTTGAAGGGTTCGGAGCCGGGGCAGGATAAAGGTCTCGCGCTCAGGGCACGGGCTTCCGGGAGTTGGAGATCCGGTATCGACCGGCGAAGCGTTGACGTGAGTATCATCGAGAACACGGTAGGATCGTGAGGAAAAGAGAGGAAAGAGGGAACGAGGATGCATCACAGACCGGCGGTGGAGATCAAGGGGCTCTATTACGCCTATCCCGATGGCACCCCCGCGCTGCGCGGCGTGGACCTGCTGGTGGAGGAGGGTGAATCGGTGGGTATCGTGGGCCCCAACGGGGCCGGGAAGTCCACCCTTCTCCTGCACTTGAACGGCATTCTCGAGGGCCGCGGCGAGGTGAAGATATTCGGGCTCCCGGTGGTCAAGGAGAACCTCCGGGAGATACGGCGCCGGGTGGGGCTGGTCTTCCAGGATCCCGACGACCAGCTCTTCTCCCCCACTGTCTTCGACGACGTGGCCTTCGGGCCCCTCAACATGGGCCTCTCACGGGAGGAGGTGGCGGAAGCGGTGGGACGGGCCCTTCGGGAGGTGGGCCTCTCGGGACTGGAGAGGAAATCCGCCTTCCACCTGAGTTTCGGACAGAAGAAGCGCGCCGCCATCGCCACCGTGCTCTCCATGAACCCCGACCTCCTGGTGCTGGATGAACCTTCCAGCAACCTCGACCCGCGCGCCCGGCGGGAGCTCTCCGAGCTCCTTCAAGGGATGCGGGTGACGAAGATAGTGGTCACCCACGACCTGCCCTTCGTCTTCGAGAACTGCGAGCGCGTGGTGATCATGGACGCCGGAAAGGTGGTGGCCGACGGCGAGGTCTTCGACGTCCTCTCAGACGAGGCCCTGCTCGAGCGCCACGGCCTGGAGCTCCCGTGCGGCTTCTACCCTTCGCGATTTGAAAGGGACGAACGTAAGACTGAAAAGCACACCGAGTCATGAGAAGAGGACCGCCTACCGAGGAACATAGGTAGGCCGCCTGATAGGTGACTGCATCATGCTTACGGCCGGGAAATCCAAGTGGATCCCTTCGGTCTTTGGCAACGACGCATGTGTACCCCCATATATTTCAGCCTTCATGCATCGGAAACCAAATCCCAAACACCCTCGAGCTGAAACAGACACGGGTAACCTAGACAAGCCCATGGTATGGGTAACCGTTCCCCGGAAAAGGACTCATCAGTTACTCACGTCGCGGACGAAGGCGAAGTGGAAGCCCTCGGCGCGGAGGACCTCTATCATCTCCCCCACCACCTTGGGCACGTTGGGATGGTTGAAGTGGCAGATGCCGATGGCCGTCCCGTTCTGGCGCGCCACGTCCGCCAGCCTGCGCATCATGGTGCGCAGGCTCTCCGGGTCCCGGCTGTTGTCGATGAAGACCTGGTTTCGCCGCCTCGGCATGCCCAGGCTGACCGCCGCCTCCGAGACCATACTGTGCGTGGAGGCGTTGCTGTCCACAACATACAGCCCCCTCTCCTTCGCCCACTCGCACATGTAGGTCATGAGCTGCAGGTCGTTGCATCCCTTACCGCCCTGGTGGTTGTTGATGCCCTCCGCGTGGGGGATGCTGGCCAGCGCCTTGTCCAGGGCGGAGAAGGCTTGCTCCCGGGTCATCCCCACGGACAGCTGTCCGTACCCGGAATAGCTGTTGGGGGGCTGGTTCTCCGTGGGCATGTGCAGCATTATCTCGTAGCCCTCGTCGTAGAGTTTCTCCACCATCCAGTTGAGGTCGGTGCAGTAGGGGAAAACGGAAAAGGTCAACGGGGCGTCTATCTTCAGCCACAGGTCGAGGGTGTCCGACGAGGAGCCGGTGTCGTCCACGACAATGGCGATGGTGGGAGGCTCGGTATTGGACTCCTTCAGGTTGGGCCGGCGTGGGGTCTGCTCCTCGCCGGCCCCGGCAGCGCCCTCCGCACCCACCTCCACGGCCCCCTCCTTCGAGCCTCCGCAGCTGAAGGGCCCGGCGTGGGAGAGGGCGAGGACCACCACTATCAGGACCACCAGGATGGTGAAGGCGCGCAGTAGGGCAAAGGCGCGTTTCCTGCTCATCCTCCTCCTGCCGGGCCTCCTCCCTCCCGGGTAAGCGCGCCCGGCGGCGGTCCTCGCGCGACCGCCCCCGTATCCCGACCTCCTGTCCACGACCAACGCTCCTCGCTATGCGCCACCTGTGATACATAGCCAGTTTACACATCAACGTCGACATTTTGAATGTCCATTGCCGCCCCGAGGTCCACGGGCGGTACGAGGGGCGAGGCGAGACCCACCCCGCCGCTCGCGAGGCGCCGGCGGCCTGGAGGGATTCGGCCGGCGGCGGCCGTGCGGGAGGGGATTCCGTCTTCCTCACCGACGCACGCATGAACCGGTGCAGGCTACGCGAGGACATGATGCGGCGACCCAGGCATCCCGCTGAAAGGCGATGTCGCCATCCCTTTCCACCGTTCCATGCCCGCGTTCGAGTTCCACCAGGCGATGTGCGCCGTTGTGTTCGAGGATAAACGAGGTTTCAAGGCCATTTTCCGCTCCTGTCTGTGCCACGGTTCAAACCGTACGATACCCTCCTCTCAAACCGTATGATACCCTCCTCTCACATCCTTCACGATCTCCTCGCTTTTGAGGCTCCCGGGAGTGGAGGGAACTTCTCATATCCGAGACGAACCGGGAGCGGTGCTCATGCCCCGGGAGTCCCTTAAAAGCGGGTCAGTGCAGGAGGTGCACGTTCCCCAGGTGCAGGCGGGTTAGGCCGGCCTCGCGGGCGGCGGCCAGGCATTCCTCCGCCTGGCGGCGCGAGGTCACGGGCATATCCCGCATGGCGTGCTGGGGGTGGAAAGCCAAAAGCGAATAGGGGATGCCCGGGTCCAGGGAGGCGATGAAGGAGGCGATGCGCCCCACCTCCTCAGCCTCTACGTAACCGGGGACCAGGAGGGTGCTGGCGATGAGCGGAGGGGGGTCCGGGCGTTCCGAGAGGCGCGAGGCCGCGTAGGCAAAATTATCCAGAGTCTGCCTGTTGTCCGTGCCGCAGAGGGCGCGGTGGAGGGCCGGGGTGAAGGCCTTGAGGTCGAACTTCACGCACCCGCCGCTCCCCAGCGAGAGCTCCAGGGCGCGCCGCAGGAGCCCCCGATGCATGCTTCCGTTGGTCTCCCAACAGATGCGCACCCCGCCTCCCCTCATCTCCAGGGCCAGCTCGGAGGCCCGCAGGGCGAAGGGCATCTGGGGAGATGGGTCACCGCCGAAATAACAGATGCACGCGGTCCTCTCGTCGGCGGCCCGGGCCAGCTCCTGCGGTGTGCAGGCCGGCGCCAGGCGCGCGGTAAGGAGGCGGTACTGGGAGTTCTGGCAGAAGAGGCAGTCGAAGGAGCAGGCGCCCAGGAACACGGCCAGGTTGAAGCGCCCCCTTTCGGCGCTCCCGGCGCACACCCAGTCGGCAACGCAGTTGGTGGGCAGGGGGTCGTAATAATATTCCAGGACGCCCTGGCGCGCGGTTCCCGAGAGGTGGACCAGTTTACCATTCTTTACCATACGCAGCCCACAGAACCCCTTCACCCCCTCCCCCATCCGGCAACGGTTGCCGCACAGGCGGCAGGACTTGCCCCCCTCGGCGCGGGGCGGAAGCGTCGGCAGCCCGAAGGGGGCCCGGGTCCGCTCGTGCGCCTCGCGGACGAATCCCTCCACCTCCTCGCCCCCTCGCAGGGCACAGGAAGGGCACAGGCGGAGAGAAGCGGACACGTGGGGCGATACGGCCCCGCACAACGCGCAGGCCTTATCCCCTGGACCTCGAGCGCTCCTTCCGTCGGTATAGCCTTCCATGTCTTTAACGTCCGCGTTATCCGCCTCGGAACGACGTCCGCTTTCCCGCATCTTCTCGGGAGGTCACGACATTACCCCCTTTTTCCTATCCTATAACCTATCCCGGCTAGGGTTAAGGAGTGACCTAAGAGCCTCCCGCAACTCCGGGTAAGGAGAAATGGGTCCCTCCTTCCTCCCTATGAGGATGCGAACAGAAACCTTATATTCCATCAGCCCGGTAGGAATGGCATATGGATTACCTTTCCATTACCCAGGCAAAGGAGAGGCTACAGGCGACTCCGTATTCCCTCCCGGGGAGAGCTTGAGATAAGTGCCCAAGATCTCACCCATTCTGTCGGACAGCCCATATAATGAACCTATGGTTTTCCTTTTCTCCGAGAAGTAGGAAAGACCCCATGCGGCTTTCCCAAGAGATCGAAGGGGCCGAAGACCTCCTGTCCGATCCATATGCGTATCGTTATTGACCTATCGTTATCAAGGTGGTGTGTCCGCTTGGCCAAATCGGAAAAGGAGAGCATTCCGGGAAGGGGATTGGGGCCTGCGGTCCGTCTTTCCCGGGCCACGGGTGCATGGGGGATCCGCTCTCTTTTCCTGCGGGGATCGGGGTCAGGCGATCGCGCCGCCTCTTGCTTCCTCGGAAAAGGAGAAGGTTCCGGGAAGGGGATTGGGGCCTGCGGTCCGTCTTTCCCGGGCCACGGGTGCATGGGGGATCCGCTCTCTTTTCCTGCGGGGATCGGGGTCAGGCGATCGCGCCGCCTCTTGCTTCCTCGGAAAAGGAGAAGGTTCCGGGAAGGGGATTGGGGCCTGCGGTCCGTCTTTCCCGGGCCACGGGTGCATGGGGGATCCGCTCTCTTTTCCTGCGGGGATCGGGGTCAGGCGATCGCGCCGCCTCTTGCTTCCTCGGAAAAGGAAAGGCTCCGGGAAGGGGATTGGGACCTGCGGTCCGTCTTTCCCGGGCCGATGATGGACGGGTTCTCACGTGCAAGGGGCCGCGTTCCAGATGCCGTGTGACCTCCGCCATCCGGCCCAGGGCATGTCCAGAGGAAAGTGCCTCTTCCAGCGCGGCGGATGTCCATCCTCGATCGTGGAGGCGGGGGAGAAACCCCGTCATCCAGGCCCGTGGCGGTCCTCTGGAAGATCATCTGCCGAGGAGCCCTCCCCCGCTCGCGTTCGCCTGAGTTCGCCGGCCACCTTGATGGAGACGGCCGTCAGCGGCACGGCGATGATGGCCCCGAATATGCCGCCGAAGACGGCACCCAGGAGGGCGAGAAAGGGGATGCAGGTTGAGGGTCTTGCCGTAGGCCACCGCCTGCACCGGGTTCTGGAGCACGGTATGGATGAGTATCGCCAGCCCCAGCATCACCAGCCCCGCCGTCAGCCCCTTTGCCGCCAAGGCGATGATCACCGTGAAGGCCCCTCCCAGGTACCCGCCGAAAGAGGGTATGTAACAGGTGGCGAAGCTGACCGGGCATATGGGCCCCACGAGGGGGAGGCGGAGGATGAGCGCAGCCGCCACCATAAGGGCGGTATCGAAGGCGGCGATGATGGTCGTGCCCTTGAAATAGCCGCGGATGGAGGAATATGCCTCGTTCAACATCATCTCGCCGGTCTCCCGCTTCACGCCCGGATGCCCGGCGACCCCGTCTCTTGTTGGTCCCGTCGTCGGCGAGGATGAACATGGGGATGAAAAGCCGATGAACGACCCCACCAGGAAAGAAGTGAAGCCGTGCACGCCCCCGGTCAGCTCATGGCGATGCCACTGGTGACGGTAGGCCAGGCCCTCTCTATCTGTTCCTGTGCCCAACGGGCAAAACCGCCACTCACCTTGAGATTGTCCATCCAGCCCCGAATCCTCTCCACGGCCCTCTCCACCTGCGCGCCTATGGCCTCGACCTGGGTGGAGATGCCGTAGAGGATGACCGTAACCAGCCCCGCCACCACCACGACGTGACGACCATGGTGATGAGGGTGACCAGCCAGCGCGGGAACCGATGGCGCACCATGAAGGACACGGCGGGCTCCAGAAAGATGCCGATGATAATGGCGATGACGGTTCGCTCCCGTGGCATTTGCGCCCGCCGGTGAGGATAATGTGTATATGGCAAAACGCACCCAGGTCCAGCGCAAGTGAGGAAGGCGCCCTACATGGAATCGACACGCGATCCCGAAGAGAGGGAGCGGAGGGTAAACATGGCGGGCAACGCCGTCAAGTGGGGATTCGTCGTCCTCCTCGCCGCGCTGGCCGGGCTCATCGCCTTCCTCCAACTCTTCCGCACCCCGGCGGCCCAGAGACCTCTGGAAGAGGCGGTGCGAAGGCTGGAGGAAGGGAACCTTGAGGGGGCCATGGCGCTGGTGGACCCCCAGGGCCAGCTGGGAATCCTGTGGAACGAGAACGTGGGCGGGGCGCGGGACCGCCTCCTGGAGCTCTTTTCCAGGTACCGTCTGGAATTCTCCTCCCTGAGCTGGAGGACGCGGACGGAGGGCGATTTCGCGGAGTCCAGCCCGGTGAGGGGAAGGGTTACCGTTTACTCCCGGGAAACGAAGGGCCCTCCTCTGGCGATATACCAGTTCGGCGATGACGGCCTGGTGTTCTACCTGCAGAAAAAGGGCGGCTCCTGGCTGATAGAGGGGGTGAACTACGACCTGGAAGAGCTCCTCTCCGGAGGCCTAGACCTCCCGTGAAGGCCGGAGATGCAGCGGAGCCACTCGACCATGAGCAGAGCGAGCCGAAAGGCGGCGAACCACCAGTGATCGTGTGCGGCAAAGGTCAAGGCACACGAGAAGCACGCAAGCCTTCACATGAGGAAAAACGACGGTGTAAGGAAAGGGACGTCCGGCGATGCCGGGATATAAAGAGGGACCGGCCAGTAGGGAAAACCCCAAGTATGGAAAGCATGCATGGGTTTTCGTCCATTGGAGCCCTTCGAGAGGCGAAGGACAGACACCCTGGTGTTGAGCGGAAAGAGGAGAAAAGCCCAGGCACGGCTGAACTACAGGGTTTCGGCGGCATGGCCGCACTGCGAAAACGAGAGGACGGGAAGGCAGGTACACCTCGGTCCTCGAAAAGAACGGAATGGACCGCCGTGGGAAAAGAAAAGGGACAAGCCATCCAGTGATGCCCAGTGAATGAAGGGGGAACGGAATAAGAGAGGAATCTACAACCCGGGCATGACAAGGGGTATGGAGAAGAGCAGGCGAAACATCATCATGGGACTTCGGAAAGAACGACCACAGGCAAGGGAAAGGCCAACGGGAGGGAGAGGGGGAGTCATAGAGGAACTCGCGGACGAAGGGATGAGGAAGCGAACTGTCCAGTCGAGGCCGGGTAGGATCGCCCGGCAGCCGGTCCGTGTCGAAACCGATAGACGGGATGCACACCCGATCAATCCGGGAAACCCGGGCCGTTATCGGCGGTGCGCGGCATGCGAGGCGCGTCATTCGTATCCGGTACGCCGCGGCAGAACGACCCGCAAGGTAGGCCGTGGGCCCATGCCCTTCGTGGCGGCAGTGCTACTCACGGTCCTGGCGGTCACCCTCGTCCCACTGCTGTCTCCAGGATGCTCGTCCTCCAGGCCGGAGGGCACGGTGCGCGATTTCATCCGAGCTCGGCTGGAGGGCGATGAACGGCGGGCGGCCGGGCTCACCGTAGAGGGCGACCTCTCCGACTTCCCGGGCGGGGAGGCATTTCTGGCCGGCTCGGGGGTCTCCTTCGACGCGGAGACGGCGGAGGTCTCCGCTGACCGCGCCCGGGTGGTGGTCCACTACCGCTGGGGAGAGGGGGAAAAGGCGGACGTGTCCTACATCTGCCGGCGCGAAGGATCGCGGTGGAAGGTCTCCCTTCGCGAAACGGAGGAACTCTGGCTCCCGGACCTCAAGCTCCTGCGGGAGGAGGAAGAACACTGAGACCATCCACGTGAAGCCGGCCGCAGGATCCCGCCTCACCGGTTGCCTTTTCCCTCAGGAAGCCTTTTTCCCGGAACGGGAGTTCCTCTTCGCCTGGGCGTTCCTCCGGGCCGCCTTTCCCGTTGAGGTGGTGTTCCCACGCGCCGCCGTCCTTCCGGAGGAAGCGCCCCGGGCCACCGCCTTCTCCTCCCCACCCTCCGCTGAGGCTTCACCGGCGGCTTCCTCGGCGGAGCGGGAGCGGGCCCTTCCGTCCGGGTAGAGGGCCACCTTGAAGACCTGCTCGATGTCCGTGACGGGCACGAACTTGAGTTCCTTGCGTATGAAATCGGGTATCTCCTCCAGGTACTTCTTGTTCTCCTCGGGGATGATCACCGTCTTCACCCCAGAGCGGTGGGCGGCGAGCACCTTCTCCTTGAGCCCTCCGATTGGCAGGACCTTCCCGCGCAAGGTTATCTCACCGGTCATCCCCACGTCCTTTCGCACCTTGCGGCCAGTGACCGCGGAGATGAGAGCGGTGGCCATGGTGACCCCGGCACTGGGACCGTCCTTAGGGATGGCCCCCGCGGGGACGTGGATGTGCAGGTCGTGCTTCTTGAAGAACTCCGGGTCCACCCCGTAGCGTTCAGCCACGCTGCGGCAGTAGGTCAGGGCGGCCTTGGCCGACTCCTGCATGACGTCCCCGAGCTTCCCGGTGAGCACAAGCTCTCCGCTGCCCGGCATAACCTGGCACTCCACGAAGAGGACATCGCCCCCCGATTCCGTCCAGGCCAGCCCGGTGGCCACACCCACCTCGTCCTCCTCCTCCAGGACCTCGAAGCGGAAGCGCACCGGCCCCAGGAGGTCGTGCAGGTCCTTCTCGGTCACCTTCTTGCTCTTGCGCTTGCCCACGGCGATGTCCTTGGCCACCTTGCGGCAGATGGAGGCTATCTCGCGCTCCAGGTTGCGCACCCCCGCCTCCCGGGTGTAGCCGCGGATGATGGCCCGCAGGGCCTCGTCGGTGATGGTCAGCTGGTTCTTCTTCAGGCCGTGCTCCTCCAGCTGCCGGGGGATGAGGTGCTCCTTGGCGATGTACAGTTTCTCCACCTCGGTATAGCCGGGGAGCTCCAATACCTCCATGCGGTCAAGGAGGGCGGGGGGTATGGGGACCACCGTGTTGGCGGTGGTGATGAACATCACCTTGGAGAGGTCGAAGGGGACATCAAGGTAATGGTCGGAGAAGGAGTAATTCTGCTCCGGGTCCAGCACCTCCAGGAGGGCGGCGGCCGGGTCGCCGCGGAAATCCATGCCGATCTTGTCCACCTCGTCCAGCATGAACACCGGGTTGTTGGAGCCCGCCTTGCGGATACCCTGGATTATCCTCCCGGGCAGAGCGCCGATGTAGGTGCGTCGGTGCCCCCGTATCTCCGCCTCGTCGTGCATGCCCCCCAGGGAGACGCGCACGAACTTGCGGCCCAGCGCCCTGGCGATGGACTGACCCAGGGAGGTCTTGCCCACTCCGGGTGGGCCCACGAAGCACAGGATGGGGCCCTTCATGTCCTCCTTCAGCTTGCGCACCGCCAGGTACTCGATGATGCGGTCCTTTACCTTGTCCAGGTCGTAATGGTCCTCGTCCAGGATCTTGCGCGCCCGCTTGATGTCCAGGTTGTCCTCGGTGCTCACGTTCCAGGGCAGGCTGGTAAGCCATTCCAGGTAGGTGCGGGCCACGGTGTACTCCGCCGCGGCCACCGGCATCTTGGCCAGGCGGTCCAGCTCCCTCTCCGCTTCCTTGCGCGCCTCCTCCGGCATCCCGCTCTGCTCTATCTTCTCCCGGAACTCGTTGATCTCCATGGTCCGCTCGTCGACCTCGCCGAGTTCCTTCTGGA
This sequence comes from Candidatus Solincola tengchongensis, assembly GCF_015711935.1. NCBI lineage: Bacteria > Bacillati > Actinomycetota > Candidatus Geothermincolia > Candidatus Geothermincolales > Candidatus Geothermincolaceae > Candidatus Solincola > Candidatus Solincola tengchongensis. Next base: position 88,114 of record NZ_JACVJJ010000022.1, on the reverse strand, counting down.
TGGCCTTGAGCTGCTCGCGCAGGAAGTACTCGCGCTGGCTCTTGGACATCTCCGTCTGCACCTGGGACTGGATGCGGGAGCCGATCTCCAGGATCTCGATTTCCTTGTTCAGGTAGAAGGTAAGTTTTTCCAGCCGCTCCTTGACGTTCACCGCCTCCAGGAGCTCCTGCTTCTCCTCCAGGGTTATGTTGATGTTGGAGGCGATGAAGTCGGCCAGGTTGTTGGGCTCGGAGATGTTCATGGCGGCGATGAAGATCTCGTTGGGCAGGTAGGGAGCCATGGAGACGATCTTCTTGAACTGGGCCAGGATGTTGCGGGCCAGGCCCTCCACTTCCACGGACTTCTCCACCACCTCCCGCACCTTCTCCACCCGGGCCTTCATGTAAGGGTGGGTCTGCACGAAGTCCACGATGCGTATCCTCTGCACCCCCTGCACGAAGAGCTGCATGGAGCCGTCGGGGAGCTTGAGCATGCGGATGATGGCCGCCGCCGTGCCCATGTGGTAGATCTGCTCGGGGCCCGGGGTCTCCACCTCCTCTTTGGCGGCCATGGCCGCCACCAGGCGGTCGGCGGTCAGAGCGTCGTCGATGAGCTTCACGTACTCCTCCCTGGTGATGAGGAGGGGCATGATGATGTGCGGGTAGATCACCGTGTCCTTCAGGGGGAGCACGGGAAGTATCTCCGGTATATAGGGCTCGGTCATCCCCATGGGGAAATCGCCGTTCGGCAACTCGCTTACCTCCTTCTCAGTCCCTCTCCCTGGAAAACGGTCGCCTCATTCCTCGTTGATGTCCACGCTGCGCAGGTTCTCTCTCCGGCGCTTGGGGAGATGGATCTCCAGGAAACCCTTCCGGTACACGGCGCGTGTACCGTCCGCGTCCACCTCCGCCGGGAGTTCGAAGGTCCTCTCGAAACCGCCGTAGCTTATCTCAAGGAGATAGGTGTTCTTCACCCCGGCGGGGCGGATGGGATTGCGCCTTCCCCGGATGTTGAGCACCCTCCCGTGCAGGGTCACTTCCACCTCGTTCTCGTCCACCCCTGCCAGGTCCATGAGGACGGTGAAATGTTCGGGACACTCATAGACGTCGCAAAGCGGCTTCCAGGCCTTCTCGAACACCGCGGAGGGCTTCTTCCAGCGCGGCAGGTGGCTGAAGAAGCGCTCCATCTCCGCGCGCATCACCACCACTTCGTCGAAGTCGTCGTCGTCACGGAATGCCCCAGCCACTTCCAAGACCCCTTTCGTCCATCCGGTGGATGCCGGAAATCCTCCGCCGGGATTGCCCCGGAGATGTATCCTCGACCCAACGGCAAACCGTCTCTCCAGCCACTCCTAAAGTTACCGACTTTCTCATTATACCCCAGGAAAGACCGTGCAATCGGGCGGTCGGGCCTTCCATCCCTCACCCACCCCAAGCCCTAAGAAAAATCGAAGACGCTCTCTGAAAGCGGCGCCCGGAGCATCTTCTCGAGGCGTCTCGAGGCCCCGGACTCCTTGGGCTCCATGCGGAGGAAGCACCACACGAACGACAGGGGTTCCTGCCGGAAGGGCCGCCGCGGCCCACGAAGAGGGTGATCTGCCGGTAGGCTTCCCTCCCGTGACGAAGGGTCTTCGAGGGAGGGGCGGGACGAGAAAGTCCGGATAGGTTACTTTCCCGGCAGGAAATTCATCTCCGGCTCGGCGACAGGGGTTCAGGCCGGGCGGGCCGCGGCTTTCGAAGTAGGGCCTTCATGTTTCAATGGATATCTGAGCGCGTGGGGGATCGAGAGGCCGGCCTCTCATCCCGGCAAAACAAGCAAACAGAAAGGGTTAAAGCGGTGATCTTTCAATGGTTCGATCTGAAAGACATGGCTTTACGCCTGGCCTGCGAAGCGAGGTGTCTGGAGGAGGTTATACGCCTGGTCTGCGATGCAAATGCCTGGAGGGAGTGGAGGGAAGGGCCGCCGAGGCGGCCTCGAGCCGGGTCGGGGCATGACATTCTCTCGAGATCCCTGCGCCACGCGTTTGCGCAGGAGTTGCCTTGCTGCCGGAATACCGCGAGGCATGCCTTACCGCGAGTTTGCAGGGACGGTCCGGCCTCGAGGGACCTCAAGGAAATCCGACCTCAAGGGACCTCAAGGGGAGAGCTTCATGTCCGCCACCTTCTCCTCCTCCACGGCAAGCGCTTCCTTGAGTTCGCGCCGGATATACACATCATGGCCCCGGAAGGGCGCCAGAGCCCATACACCCTCCCGGACCCCCCATTCCTGCAACCCCGGCCTCAGTTCGTCCCTCAGCGCCAGGTACACGGCACGGAAGAGGGCGTTGTCGTCGCGCAGGATGAGGGAGGTGAGCACGTGGGAGGGCGATTCCGCCGAACGGTCGCTTCCCGCCAGGATGACCAGCAGGCCCAGGGACTGGGCGGCTCGGAGAACCCCGTCGCTGAAGTCTCCCGGGGTGCAGAAGACGATGTCCGCTCCCTTTCTGGCCGCGTCCTGGGCGAAGGCGCTTCCCTGAGCCTCATCGCGGCAGTCGCCCACCAGGTAGGAGAGTGGGTTGACCTGGGGGTTGGCGGCCAGGGCCCCACGCACGAAACCGGTCTGGTAACGGGCGGTGCGGGGGTCGCCGGCGCAGCCTATGAAGGCCACCACCGGCAGGCGGTTGACGAGCGGGTGATCGCTTCCCGAGGTGAGCCTGCCGGCGAGAAAACCGCAGAGGTAGGCCCCTTCCTCCACTCGGTAACGGATGTAGGCATTGCCTTCCCCTCCCGGTGGGACCGAGTTTCCAGGATAGTCCAGGATTACCGTATGGGAAACGGGACTCCCGTCCCGGGAAAGGTTGCCGCCTGCGGCCGGCTCCTCCCCACAGCTCAGGAGCATCCACAGTGAGGGGTCCTCCGGCCTCGCGTACGCATCGGCTCCCTCCCAAGGCCCGGGCACGACAAGCTCCGTCTCCAGACCCAGCTCCGAGCCTGCCTTCCGGCAGCCGTAATCCAGAAGAGAATTGCGTTCCCTTCCGGCGATCCCCTCGCGGAACCCCAGGACCAGAACGCTGCGTGACGGCCCGCCGGAGCGGGAACAGGAACTACCGAGGAAAGCGAGGAGCAGGAGGCAGAAAATGGTAACCAGACGGGGAATCGAAGAGGACGGCAACGCTTTTTTCGCTCTCACCTATAACTCCAGATAGAGACATCCCGTCGAACCCGACGCCATTATAGCATTCGGCAGGACCGCCGCCTTTCCTCGCGGTCAAAAAGCGGGATCTCATGCGGGACCGCGAGCGGGGCTTCCTTCCCGCAGAGACGCGGCCCGGACCTCTCCGGTTAAAGGGCGAAAAAGCGCGCGGGACATGAAGCTCGGCCTCATACGAGAGGAAGAGCCCTCCTCCGTTGAGATCTTCGTCGGTCTTGATCTCTAAACCCCGTTCAAGGGCCACCAAACGAGGGGGCCGATCAATCCGGTGAGGATCGGGGGCGGGAGGGAGTCCTCAAAGGCGCTCCATCCATTCCTTTCAGGCACGGTTACGGGTAACCAGGAGGATGGAGAAGGCCACCAGGGCGGCGGCCAGGCCCAGGGTCCAGGTGACCGTCTCCCCCAAGAACAAGCGGGCCAGAAAGAGGGCCAGCACGGGCTTAAGGTAGAAGAGGCTCGCTCCACGCGAGGCCTCCACCCTTCTCATCCCCCCGAAATAAAGCAGGTATCCGAGCCCCACTGTAACCGCTCCCAGGTAGATGAGCCAGCCCCAGGTCGCGGGATGGTATGCCGTCACGTCCTTCCATCCGCCCTTCAGTGCCAGGAAGACGGAGAAGAGGAGCGATCCGGTGGCGATGCTCCAAAAGGAGACGGTGAGGCCGCCGAACTCCTCGGCATACCTCTTGCCGTACACGGTATATACCGCCCAGCACCCGGCTGAACCGAGCACCATGGCATGCCCCAGGAATTCATCCCGCGAAAGAAGGCCGGTGAAGCGGAAACCGGTCAAGGCGGCCAGCGCTCCCACCAGCCCCAGGGCGATGCCCAGCCAGGCCCTGAAGCGTATCCTCTCCCTGAGGACCAGCGAGGCCAGGAGGGCGGTGAACACGGGGTTGACGGAGAATATGACCGCCGCCGAGGAGGCATCGGAGAGGGCAATCCCACGGTGAAAGAGGTAGAAACCCAGGAACACGCCCACGGCACCGAGGAAGGCCACGGCCGGCATGTGCAGGCGCAAGACCCGAAAGACCGACCTCCTGCGCTTCCCTCCCACAACGACCGCGGGGAGCAGGAAAAGTCCGCCGAGGATGAAGCGAAGGGCGGCCACCTGTTCCGCCTCCAGAGGAGTCTGAAAGCCGGTGCCGGACTGGAGGTAACGCGATACCACCTCGATGGTGCTGAAGAGGACGATGGCCCCCAGCACCATCAGGTAGCCGCCCCTCCTCGAATCGCCGGCCAAGCGTCCCCCTTCCCTCGGCAAGTCGGACTCTCCGCGATCCGCACGCCATTCTACTACACAGAGAGAACAAGGCGCGGGGATGGAGGGGTTCCCGAAGCGCAGCTTCTGGAGCGCCTATGGCGAGGAGATGGCAATCCTTTCCATTCCCGCACTCCATAAGGACCGGGATGGGGGTTTCCGATAGGAGGGTGTGGCTTTGAGCCGGTCTCAGGGGTTCAGGTAGTCTTTCCCTATGACCAGGATGACGTCCGCATCATAGGTGATGGCCACGTCCTGGTCCTGGACCACCCGGAAGTCGGCATCCGGGTCGAGGTCCTTGGCCACCACCCGGGCCGCGTCGGCGAAACCGGGAGCGTAATAGACGGTGGTGTCCTCGTAAGCGTGTACCGTGTTCCCTATCTTGATATTCTTGTAACCTTTCTCCCGCATCTTCTCCGCCACTTTAGCGGCCATGCCCTCCCAACGCACCCCGTTGAGGACCGCCAGATTGACCAGGGAGCGGTCCACCTGTGCCTCCCCTCCCGTGCGCTGGTAGAGCTCCTGCTTCTCGAGCTCTGCCTGCCTTTCCTCCGGTGTCTTGGTGCTGCAGTACTTCTTGACGTTGGAGAACAGTTCCGCGGTCCCTTTCTGGTCGTAGATGAAATACCAGGGCTCACCGGGAGCCGGCTCCGGCATGGTCCCTGGGATGGTGGCGAACTCAACGTCCTCCACCTTCATCCCCTGCAGGGCCTCCGCCAGGGTGAAGATCAGGTCCGGCTCCAGCGTGGTCTCCAGGTAGCGCACGGCGGTGTCCAGTATCTTGAGGAGGGCCTGGATGTCCCGGATGGAGACCGCCTTCTCCATCACCGCCTTGAGAAAGGCCTTCTGGTGTTCTATGCGGTCCAGGTCCCCGCGGGGAAGCTTTCGGCTGCGCACCAGGATAAGGGCTTGCTGACCGTTCAGCAGGTGGTCGCCCTTCTCCAGGTATCCCACCTTGGGGTCGTTGATGGTGACGTCGAGGTGGAAGGGAACCCCTCCCATGGCGTCCACGATGTTCTTGAAGGCCTCGAAGTCCACCTCGGCGTAATGGTGGATGTCCAGGCCGCTGAGCTTCTCCACCGCCTCCACCGCGCCCGCCGGGCCCTTGAAGGAGTGGGCGGCGTTTATCTTTTCCGTGCCGTATCCCGGGATGGTGACCTTGGTATCCCGGGGAATGGACACCAGCACGGCCCTCTTGGCCTTCACGTTCACCGAGGCCACGATCATGACGTCGCTGCGGGTGTAGCCCTCCTCACCGGGAACGCTTCCCCGGTCTATACCTATGAGCAGGAGGTTGAGGTTTTCTTCCGGGTTGTGCCACTTGCTGAGCTCGGCGAAGAGGTCCGGGTTGTCCTCCGGGGCGATAACCGCGGGCTGGAAGCGCACCCGCAGGTAATGCTTGGCCGCCCAACTCTTGACGGCGTCGAAGTTAAGGGCCCCCACGACCAGCCCGCCCAGGAGCACAAGGGCCACCGTCAGCTGGAGGAGCCGCTTCATCCTCCTCCTCTTGCGCAGTTTCAAACGTTCTTGCCTCTTCATTTGCGCTTTTGACCTTATCCGCTCGCTTTCCCGTGCGCGGGCGTCCCCGGGGCCCGAACGAGCTTGTCACCTCTTATGCGCTTTCGACGCGGTTCCCTACCAAGGGGTTCCGATTGCCTCCCGGAACCGCCGGCCGGGAAGGGCCCGCGTCCCGCCCTCCTCACGAGGCATGGCGGTCGGTTATCCTTCCCTCCGGGAACCATTACGTCGTACGGTACATGATTATACGCTACGTGAGGCCGAATGGGCCTCAATCATTCCCGCTTTCCTCCTCTTCCCGCATCCGGAACTCCTCCGTGGTCAGCTCCTCCTCGAGGCTGCCGATGAGCTTCTCCACCCGGGCTCCGGCCTCGGTGAGCCTTCTCCGGGCCTCGCGGACGAGCTTCACGCCCTCCTCGAAGAGCTTGAGGCCTTCCTCCAGCTCAAGGTCCTGCTTCTCCAGGGCCGATGCGATCTCCTCCAGCCTCCGCATGATGCCCCTGAAGGTAATCTCCTCCAACCTCGCAACACCCCCTTAAAAGAAAAGCGGCCTACATCACGGGAAAGGCGCCCCCGGCCTCATCGCTCCACTTCCGCTTCCTCCTCCCGTCCCCTTACCTCGCAGAACAGGCGGCCCCTGTGGAGCCGCACGTCCACCTCCTCTCCTTCGGCCACCTCACGGCTGTCTCGGAGGGGCTTGACCTCTCCCCTGCGGGTGGCGATGGCGTAACCGCGGGAGAGCACGGCCAGCGGGCTCAGGGCGTCCAGGCGCGACGCAGCCATCTCCAGCCTGCTGTTCCTCGCGGCAAGGAAGCTCGACATCCGCATGTGGAGCTCCTCTGTCCCGGCCATCTGCTCCCTCTCCCTCCACCTCCACCAGGAGTCGAAGGAGGTCCGCAGCCTCTCGTATGCGTGATGGATACGGCGGGGGAGGTCACGGTAGTCGCGGGGAAAGCGCACCAGCGTACGGGCGTGGGCATCCACCTCCGCCCCCATCCGCCGCAAGGCGCCGCGCATCCCGTTCAGGAGAAGTGCCTCCCCTTCCGCCAGAAGCTGCCCGGCCTCTCCCAGCACCAGTTCCCGGTCCCGGAACGGCCTCCGGGAGCCCATGACGGCCAGCTCCCTCTCCCGGCGGTGGAGCATGCGGCGCAGGGCGGACTCCAGGGAGGTCCCCTTCTGCTTCAAGAGGGAAAGCACCTCCGCGGTGGAGGGGACAGCCGCCTCCGCCGCGCCGGTGGGCGTGCTGGCGCGGTGGTCGGCGGCCAGGTCGGCAAGGGTCAGGTCCGGCTCGTGCCCCACACCGGTGACCACGGGGATGGACGAACCCCTTATGGCCCTGACCACTTCCTCGCTGTTGAAGGGTTGCAGGTCCTCCAGGGATCCCCCGCCCCTGGCCAGGATGAGGACGTCCACCGGGCATGCCCGGTTGAACAGCTCGATTGCGGAGACGATGTCCCCCACCGCATCCTCTCCCTGGACCCTCACCCCTCGCACGAACAGGCGGCAGCAGGGGTACCTGCGGGTGATGTTGGTGATCACATCGCGGACGGCGGCCCCTTCCAGGCTGGTTATGAGGCCTATGGACTCGGGATACGGCGGAAGGGGACGCTTGAGCCTCTCGTCGAAAAGCCCCTCGGCGGACAGCTTGCGCATGAGCCGGAAGAACTCCCGGCGCAACCTGCCTTCCCCCGCCTCCTGCAACTGATACACATTCATGCGGTATTGACCCCGGCGCACATAGATTCCCAGGCGGCCACGAGCCAGCGCGCGCATTCCCTCCCGGAGGATGGAGGAAGCCTCCTTCGCCGCATCTCCGAACATCACGCAGGGCAGCACGGCCTCTTCCTCGGTGAGGCTGAAGAAGAGATACTGCGGATAAGGTTTGAGGTTGGAGACCTCTCCTTCCACCCAGACGACCACCTCCTGGAGGAGGCAGTCAGCCAGGCGGTTCACCTCTCCCACGGTATAGATTCTCTCCTCGTCCTGCGGCTTCACCCGGCATCCCTTCTAGCTTAAATCCCCGCCGCACAGGTCCCATTTTAGCCTCCGCATCCGACACCAGGAAATAACTTCCTCCAGGCTGAAGGAACTGCGCGTCCACGGGTGGAAATACATAATGTGGAAATGCAGAAGGCGTCAAACGGCTAAATGTAGTGCATGCTCCGCTGTCCGGTGGCGGGGAGTCCATGCGGGAGGGCGCCTTGGAGATACTGGCCTTGCTCCTTCTGGGCTTCATAGCCATGCTGGCCATCGTGCCCCCCATAATCCGGGGAAAGCTCGAGGACTCGCCCCTGGTGACCACGCAGACCTTCAGGAAGAGCATGCAGGAGATAGGTCAATCCCTCGAACCCCGGGTGGAGTCGGCCGCCGCCTCGCCGGATCACCGCGCGGCCGGCTTCGCTGCCGCGAGTTCCCGGGCCGTTATCGAAGCCAACCCTAGGAAGCGTGTCGAAAGGAACCCCGCCACCGCACCCGCCTCTGCGCCTTCCGCCGCAACGAGGAAGCCGGCGCGCACCGTCCCTCCAAGGTCGTCCTCCAGGAAAGCGGCGGTCCGCAGGAACCGCATCTTCGCCGCCCTGACTCTCCTGGTGCTCATATGGGGCATGGCCACGCTCCTGACCGGCAACCTGTGGTGCCTGTTGGCCTTCTCCATAAGCGGGTTTCTGCTCTCCTTTTACTGGGGGCTCACAATCATCATCCCTTATATCCTCCTGCGCAGCGAGGAAACGCGCAGGGAAGGAGCGGCGCACCGTGGGGTCCGCAGGCCATACGTAGCTTGAGATCAGGCGAGGTCAACCCAGCACCCCCGCCTTCCACAAGAGGAGCACGAGTATCCCGTGCCCCAGGAGAAAAAGGCCGAGGTGTAGGAACGCGCGGGCCCCGTACTGGGGGCGAAGGTAGATAAAGTAAAGCGCGGCGAAAAAGGCCACGAAAGAGAGAGCAGCCAACAACACCAGGATTCCCGCCGCCCCTCCCAGGCTCTCCCTGCGATTGGAGAGAAGGTAACAGCAGACCACCATCACGGCGGCGGGCAGGAGCATAAGGCCCATCCGGGGCCAGGTAGGCTGATTTTCCTTCATCGATTCCTCCTCTTCTCAATCCGGCATCGCCTCGCGCATATCCCATCCGTAACCGTCGAAGGACGGAGGGACCGGCGCCGTTTCGGAACATGCGCCGTCCGGGCTAGTGCCCTCCCGCCCTGTGCAGGACCCAACCGGCACCGCCGTTCGGTAATCGCACTGTCGGCACTCCGCCGTGCTCCAGCAGGCGCAGGCTCTCCTCGACCCTCCCCTCCCCATGAAACCTCTCCCACAAAGCCCTGGTGCCTTCCCTGAAGCCTCCGGAGAGGGCCTTTCCGGCCAGAGCTTTGGTGAACTCCCCGGAAACGTTCAACCTGCCTCCGCTGAGGCGGGCCAATGCCCCTCCCAATCCCTGCCCTTGCGCCAGCAGACTTATCCCGCCGGCCAGGAACCCACCACCAAAACTCAACAAGGACTCGAGCAGGGAGGGGCGTCCTCCGGTCGCCACCCTGACGGCCAGGTCTCCCAGCACTCCGAGGCACCCGCAGAACAACATATGAGCCAGCTTCTGGGAAATTCCGGAAACCCACGTCCCGGCGCAGGCCGCCATCTGGGCCGCCGTGCCTCCGCCCAAAAGAGTACCCCCGGAAGAGAGGACACCCGCAGCGAGCCCCTGGACCGCCCCGCCGGAGAAAAGGCCGCTGACCAGCAAACGCCCCATCCCACCCGTCAACCCGCCAACCAGGAAGGAAGCCAGGAGGCCCCCCGGAGTGAAGCCTCTCCCCGTGACCGTGGAGAGACCCATATACACAAGGAGGTTGGCCGTGCCGTGAGCCAGGAAGCCCTTCCCGAACCCAAGCCACCCCAGATTGGTCCAGCCCGCCGCCGCCGCGGGAGCCAGGTAAGAAAGGAGGAGGCATCCTCCGGCCGCGGCCCCACCCACAACCAGTGACCCCAGGAAACATCCTAGGAAGGAGAAAGAATCCCCAGAGGTGGCGGCACAGTAAACGGCATAACCGATCGACGCCGCAGCCCCCACGGCACAGGCCGTCAACACGGCCGCCAGGGAGAGGCCCAAGGCCAGGCCGACACCCACCGCAGCGAGACAGATTAGAGCCGCAGCCGCCAGTCCGGCGAGCGCCGCCCGCACGAAACGGTTTGAGAACAGGGCCTTTAAACCCCTACCGGCCGCACGAAAGAGTGGAGAGATCCAGGGCTCCAGTAATTTTCTGTAGAATCTCGCTGCCGCCAGGCCCACGGTCCGCGCTACACCGCAGACCCACCTCCATGCCGCAGAAAGCCCGCGGCCCAGGGATTTTAACACTACCTGAACGCCGTTCCCGACCGCGTCCTTCAGTACTTTGAGGCCCTTTTTCAACCACCCCAGGAAGCCGCCTCCGCCCCCATGCCGTCCCATGTAGGCCTGCACGGAGCGCGCGTCCTCCCAAGGGCCCAGAAAAAGGGAACGAGGGTCGAGCAGGGAACCTCGCAGGAAGGGCAGGGGGTCAACCGCCACCCCCTTGACGTAAAGCCCGAAATGCAGGTGCGGCAGCGGGCAGGAACGGTCTGCGGACCCGTCGCTCCTGCCGATCGCCTGTCCCGCTTCCACCGGTTGTCCTCGGCGCACAAACGCGCTGCGCAAAGAGACGTAGGTGGTCTTCAAATCACCCTCATGCGCTATGCTCACGCATATGCCCAGAGGGGTGTTTCCGGAAAAACTTACCATACCGGGTGCGGAAGCGCGCACTTCGCTGTCCGGCGCCAGCGCGATGTCGATACCCGCATGGCCTCCCTCCCCGTAATGGCCGGCGGGAGGGAGGAACCCCTTCAACACCCGGCCTCTGGCCGGCCAGAGAAAGGTGGGGGCCTCCTCCCCGGCCGCCAGGGCCGGGGAGGAAACCATGTGGAAGGAGAATATGAGGAGGGAAACGAGGGGAAAGATGAGAAGGGGTAGGGTTGATGCCCGGCATCTGAAGGGTGCCCTTCCGCCCCCCGGGGGACGTCCGCCGCTAAAAAGGCCGGCCCCGTCCCCCACGGCCCGCCCTTCCCCCGGCCACTCGAGGAGGCGGCGCGGTTCGGGCGGGCCCGGGATGAGATCCCGCTTCGCGGGGCGGTTCTCCTTCCGAGGAAACATGGATCAATATACCTCCACGGCCAGCACGGCGCTGTCGGTCAGGCCGCGGGAATCGGACACTTCCAGGACCACTCGGAATCGTGCGGGTATGACCGGGGCATCGAAGACGTGCTGAACGGTCATCCCCCGGAGCACGGTCCCGTCGCCGCAGTACCATACGTAATTCACGATGTCCCCGTCGGGATCGGAGGAACCCCCGGCGTCCATGCGCACATAAAGGGGTGCGGGGCCCCGTGCCGTGGACAGAGTGGCAACGGCGCGCGGCGGCCGCGCGGCGTGCCTCGAGGCACCCGCGGAAACAGCGGATGTCGTGCTTGATCGAGCGGTCGAGGGCGCTTCCGGGCCCTCGTTTCCGTCGTCTGAAGGCAAAGCGCTCTCTGGCGGCGCTTCCGGAGCCACTGAATCATTGCCCTCCTCCCGGCCCGAGCTGACCACCAGGCACACCGTTTCGCCGGGAATCACGATGGACCCGGCCGCCGGTTCCTGGGCCACCACCCTGCCCGCGGACCAGAGGCGGGAAGGCGCTTCTCTGGCACTCCAGGAAAGCCCTAGAGCCTCCAGCCGCTCTCGAGCCTCCTCCAGGGTCAAACCCTGCAGGTCGGGAACCTCCACGCCCGCAGCGGCGCCCTCCATCTCTTCCCCCACTCCGCGTCTGGCGTCGCCCCCCAGCAACCCGGAGAGGGCCGAAAAGAGCAACCACAAGAGAAGCCCCCCGACCACCATGAGGGCCGCCTTTCGGGCCCAGCCTCGTAGGGACCTGCTGCCCGGAGGGGCGCCATGATTCTCCAGGCTACCCGCCTCAAGGACCTCGGTATAAGGATCCTCCTCGTACTCCGGCGCTTTCCCGTACCGACCGGACGGGAGAGGTCCGTTCTCGCCCGGTGCAACCCTGTCTTCCTCGGCGATAGAATCCAGGGAACCCAACAACTCCTCGAGGAGCAGCCTGGGAGAGGAGGGACGCCGCGCGGGAAGCGGATGCGCCGCCCGCTCGAGGAGGAGGCTTAACCTCTCCGTCCTCGACTCCGCGGAGAGCACTTCGTTTACCATCACCGCCAGGGAAAAGACATCCGAGGCGCGGGTTCCCTCCCTTCCCGGCTCCACCTCCGGCGCCCGATAAGGGGAGACGCGAGCCACCTGTGCCGGATCCATATCCTCCAGCACCCACCCGTAGCCGACGCGCCGGAAGCGAAGGCTTCCACGGCGGTCGACGAACACCTGCCCCGGATTCAGGCCCAGGTAGTAAAGGCCCGCGCCGTAAGCCTCGGAAAGGACCTCCACAGCGGCAGCGGCCAGCTCCACCACTTGAGGTCCCGGGAGGGTGCCCAACTGGGAGATCAGCTCGGGAAGGGTGGGGCCGTCGCCCTTCTCCCGCACCAGATAGAACAGGCCTTCCTCCTCACCCCAGTCCAGAAGGGGCAACACGTGTGGGCCTCTTATCCTCTGGGCGGCATGTAATATCTCGCGCATACGCTGCGGGTCCACGGGGAGGTCCTCCGTGGAGGCGGAGACCAGATCCACCTCAACCTCAGTTCCCAGCTCGATATCCAGAGCCAGACAGGTCGTCCAGCCCCTTGCGGAGAAGACCTTCTCCTTCAATCGGTACCTCTCCGCGATCTTCTCTCCGTCCATGCCCAGACTCCTTTAAAATTAGCGTACATGCAAAAGATAATAATGTTATATAACTTTGTCAATAGTTGGATGGGAGTTCTTCTCTTCCGGTTTCGATGAGATTGCCGGACTGCGTATAGAGATGTCTCGATGGCCATCCCCCGTCATCGGCTGCGAGTCCGGGGTTTTCATGGGGTTCGCAGCAGTCCAGGGTGGGACCGGATGGGATCGGGCAAGGAGAGGATGCGTCATAAGCACGCGTGTTGCCTCGTGCAGCGGGTGGCTGTCATGCTTAGATCATGAAAGCGGAGGAGGTCATCTTCGGACTGCTGGCCCTGGCCTGGGGTGGGCTCTTATGGGCCATGCGCCCGGAGCTGCTCAAGCTGGGCAGGGAGGGAGGCAGGGGTTTGCGCAACCCGAGGGTCATCAACGCCCTGATCAAGATCGCCGGGGTGCTTCTGCCCGCCGGCGGCCTGCTCCTCATCTTCCTGAGGGGGTTTTAGGCCCATCGGCATATCCCTGGAGCGCTTCCCTCCTGAGGGGGTTAGGCCCATGGTTCCCCCAACGTGGCGGACGGCCAGACAGCTACTCATCGCCGGGAGCCTTTGCCCGCCGGCGACACCTTACTCCTTAGGAAGGTCATAAATCCCGTACGAAGGCCGGCAAGGCATCAAGCAAGGTACCATTCGAAAAGGCAATCGTGGTGAGGGCGTAACCGCCTTACGGTTTCTCCCCGTCGCCCCGGAAATCTCCGCTTCACGCTCCCCTTCCCGCAAGAGGCTCCTACCAGAGGCGCAAGAGAAAATGGCCGCCCGCCTCCTTGGGGCGGGCGTTATTCTTCAAAGCGGGGGCGCATAAGCCAGGGGTCCCGCCGAATAGGGGCCTTCTCCATCAGGTACCCGAGGGCACCACGGGCAGGATGACCCTCGAAGGGTTCTCCCGGCTCCTGAGCAGGAATATGAAGTTCAGCCCCCAGCAGGGCCAGCACGAAAGCAGGTCCGCGGTGGAGACCACCAGTTTGATGCGGCTCCCGGCGCTGAAACGATGGTAGCAGGCCTGCATCTCCAGCGGCGCTCCCGTTCCCGTGTTCGTCCAGGGCCGGTACCCGTATCCTTCGTAGAAACCCCTGCTCACCAGGATCTCCTTGCCTTCGGGGGTCACCTCGTAGAGCCAGGGAATGAGCTGGGTGAATTCCCCCGAAGCGCGGTAGAAGAACTGGAATCGCGGAACGCCCATCACCGTCAGGTCCCTCTGTAGCGGGCGGCTCAGGTAGCTCACCTCGGTGAAGGGTATCTCCATGAGTTTGATACGCGTAGGGATGTCCATGGCCTCGCCGCCCATAAGCTCCGGCGCATCCTGGTAGTAGAGCAGGGACACGGAACCGGTAAGGCCGATGTTTACCATAAAATCCCATTTATCGCCCGGCCCCGGGATGGCCCTCTCAAGTGTCCCCTGCCCGTCCCTGCCCGCTCCTCCCAGGTAGAGAGACATCTCCCGCGTGCCGGGCAGGGGGAAGGAAGGAGCGCAACCGAAACGGGACGGGTCGGTGTGGCGGTAGAAGACCACCGGCGGTTCCCGGTCCACCCCGTTTTCCACCCCCTTTAGGAAACGGTCGAACCAGCGATCCACCTGTTCCCGGACCCAGGCGCTCTCCGGGCTGCCGGATATCCCCTCCACGGGATAGGGACCGGGATAACACCCCATGTGCCCGTGGTTGGTGATGATTATCTTCTTCGGCGCCTGGATGTGGGAGTAGGCCATCAGCCCTTCGTTGGCGAAGAAGAGGTCGTCGTTCCATCCCGCCAGGATGAGGGTGGGGGTGAGGATGGGATGCTCCACCGCACCCTCGTACTCCTCGTCGCACCAGTAGCGGGCGGAACGCACCTTGAAATACTGGCGGCAGAACTCGTAGTCTCCCGTGCGCCTCTCGAACATGGTCCCCAAGATGAAGAGCATATCCGGGTCGAAGGTGGTCACCGGTGGGATGAGTCTCCACAGGTACCCCAGAAACGCCTGCAGCTTCTGCATGCCGTCCATCCTGGAGTCCAGGACCAGGTTCATGAGGCTGACCATGAAACCGGTGATATCGCCCAGATAGGTGACGCCCACCAACATAGCCCCCCAGAGCATCTTTCCCGCCCCGTTGGGAAGAAGCGAGAAGGTGAGGTCGAAGGAGCCGTGCATGGGCACCGCGGCACGGATACGGGGGTCACCGGGATCGCCCGGGCGGGGGTCCTTCCGCTCCGACATGAGGTAGGAGAAGCACCCCCCCATGGAGGCCCCCGTGATACCCACCACGGGACCCTTCTCGTCCTTGAGCACCGGGAAACGGGGGTCCTCCCCGAGCAGGGTTATTATGTGGCTCACGTCCTTCATCTCGTGTTCGGGATCCATGCATCCCACGTCGCCCCCCGCCCCGAACCAGCCGCGTGCCGTGATGGCTACCCCCACGTAACCGCGGGAGGCGTAATACTCCGCCGCCCACTCCCCCATGGACTTGTCCAGGGTCCAGCCGTGGACGAAGATTATGGCCGGAAAGCGCTCCCCCTCCGGAGCATCCTCGGGGTAGAAGACGCTGACCGGTATGGTGACCCCGTCCCACATGGCCCAGTCCTCGGTGACCTTGGCCACGCGGTAAGAATCGCCTCCCTCTCGCTTCGCGGTTTTTCCCACCTCCACCACCGAGATGCCGCGGGCGGCAGAAATGGGCGCCGCGGGGTTCAAAGTCAGGAAAAGGATGGAAATAGACGCCAACAAGACGAGGATGAGACGGAAACGGTTTCGCAGCATGGCCGGACCCCCTTCGGATAGTCGCTCCGCGGATATGGCCGTGGAGCTTGGCATCCCCTCCCAGTTCACCGACTGTTATACATTAACATATCTTATGTTCATGTGCAAGAAATAAATTTTACATTTTGAAAACTTTTCATATTGCATGCATGGCTAAGCCTAGCCTCTCCGCATCGCGCGAACGGTCCCATTCCCGAAGGTCATCCCCAAGGCGGCGGTGTCGCATCCTCACCTCTCCACCTCAAGGCTTTCCGCGCGCCTCGCGAGTAAGGGACGAAATGGTCACCGCCGCCCGGGACTCCGGCCCTTCACGAACGTTTTTTAACGGCGGCGGGAGACCCACTCGCTCAGGCCGTTTATTATGTAGTTCCCGCCGTACCTCGCCACGTAGGCGAGGAAGTTTGCCGGGGGCGGCCGGTAGCCGGGGACCTCCCGGAGGGAGAGAGCGCCACGGGGACAGGCCACCACGCAGAGGCCGCAACCTATGCAACGCTCCTTGCGGTGCAAATGGCTCTTTTTCTCTCCCTCACGCACTACCACCATGGCCCCCATGGTGCAGACCTTGGCACACTTTCCGCAGTAATCACACAGAGCGAGGTCCAGGTGAGGCAGGAAATGGGGAGGGGCGATGAACCCGGGGGCGTTGAACTCGGAGATCTGCCGCAGCGCGTCGCAGCAGCACCCGCAGCAGGAACAGGAGCATTTGAAATATTTGGAGCTGCGGTCGTTCATCATCCAGGTCACCAGCCCGGCCTTCTCCGCCTCCCTCTTTATGGCCAGGGCCTCCTCGCGGTCCACGCGCCGCATGCGCCCCTCCCGGACCAGGACGGGGGCGAAATCCCCCATGACCATGCAGGTCTCCAGCGGCCGCCCGCAGTCCTGCCCCAGCGTCCTCTTGGTGAGGCGGCACTGGCAGACCCCCACGGCGAAATCCCGGTAGTCCGCCATGATCACCTCCAGGCGGTCGGAGGGAAGGGCCATGGGCACGGCCTCCACCGCCTCCTGCACCGGGAGATACCTCACGGCATGCACCGGGCGCCGGGAATAAGCGGTGGTAAAACCGGTGCGGAAGAGGGCCTCGAAGAGCTCGGCGAAGCGACGGTGCCAGTCGGTGACTTCCTCCGGGGATTTGCGCACCAGCACGTGCTCGAAGGTCCCGGGAAGGATGGGAAGGAGCCCGAAGCGCTCCTTTTCCCCTTTCCCGAAGGAGAAGAGCACGTACTTCTCATGGGCCAGCCGGTGCAGGATCTTCCGCACTTCCGCAAGGGGCTTTCCCGAAGCCCGGGCCAGGTAGGCCGCCGTCCTGGGCCGCCAGGGCCTGAGGTGGCGGGCCACCTCCGCTTCCTCCTCCGTGTACATATGCTCCACCAGGGCCACCAGTTCGTCACATACCCTGGGCCCTAAAAGGGCGGGGCTGGAATAGGTCCTCACCAGGTCCATGTGCGGCCCGGAGACCCGCGGGTAATCGCCGGGCAGGCGAGCCTCTGCCTTTCTCTCTCCCATGGCTACCTTTGCCTTTCTTCTTCCCATCGCCTCCTCCTCAGAGCGCCATCCCTTACGGCGTCAGCCGGCGAGGGTCTTTCCTTCCCTGAATCGGATACCTCCTCCCGGGCCGCCCGGCTCCAGGGCCTCCTCAACCGGAGGTGCCCCTGTCCTGCAACCCCTTCCTCTGCTCCTGCCTTCCCACGCTTTCCCGCACGCCGCTGGGGATGTTCTCCCCTGCAGCACATACCTCCGCGAGAAAAACTGAAACGTTCCCCGCCGCGCGAGGAGCCTGCTCACGGAACGAGCCCGACAGCCACGGGAGCATATTATACTATTAAGGTGCATTTGTTTGGCCGACGGTTCAAGTAGTGGGCCCCCAAATACCTGGCCGGGAAGCCTGGCCGGGAAGATAAGAAGACCGGGGTGGGTTCCGAGGCCTCGATGCTCGCCCGTGAAAGGGCGTTAGCGAGAAAGCGAGAGAGGTGAAGATGAAGATCTATCTCGACGGGCGTATCATGGAGGCCGAGGAAGCCCGCATACCCGTGACCGACCGGGGTATCCTGTTCGGCGACGGCCTGTTCGAGACCATCCGCGCCTACCGCGGCAAACCATTCCGGTTGGACCGGCACCTGAAGCGCCTGAGGGAGGGGTGCCGCGTGCTCAGGCTGTCAGGGATACCGGGGGACGAGGAGATAGCCCGGGCCATCGAGGCCCTCTACATGGAGAACGTGGGAAGCGGGGATGCCTACGTCCGCCTGACGGTCACCGGGGGCGACTTCGACGGAAGCCGCACCCTCACCAGGTCGTCACCACCCCGTTTCTTCATCCTCGTGAGGCCCTTCGAGGGCTATCCGCCCGAGTATTACCGGCGGGGCATAAGGCTGACCGTCTCTTCCGTGCGCCGCAACCCATACTCACCCCTGTGGCGGATAAAGACCAGCAACTACCTGGAACCCCTCTACGCCAAACAGGAAGCCGCGGACCGCGGGTACGACGATTCTCTCTTCCTCAACACCGATGGTTACCTGGCCGAGGGCTCCACCTCCAACCTCTTCCTGGTGAGCGGGGAGAAGGTCATGACCCCGCACACGGATTGCGGCATCCTCGCCGGCATCACCAGGGAGACGGTGCTGGAATTATGTTCCAGGGAAGGAACGGCATGCGAGGAGGGGTTCTACGACCTCGAGGACCTGCGCGCTGCGGGTGAGGTCTTCCTCACCATGACCACGGGGGAGATAATCCCGGTCGCCGAGGTGGACGGCTTCCGCCCCGCGGAGGGATGCCCCGGCCCCGTCACCTCCCGGCTCTCCGAGGCCTACCGCCGGCTGGTGGCGGAGGAACTCGGGCTCTGAGGTCCGGCCTCGATCCCGGGCGAAAGCCGTATCGTACGCCCCACGATCCCGCGAGTCGCCATCCCATGTTTAACCCTCGACAACAAGCGGACCCGCTCTCCCTCTACGGGCATGACCGGATGGTGTGGACGGCGGCGGACCGGAGTGAATGACGAGGAACGGATATGCGTATAAAACGTTGGCCTGTTAGGGGATGGGATGCGTGGAGGCGTGCCCCTTATCCCTCCACGGTTCAAGAGAACCGGGGAGGGCAAGCGATTCCGGTATGGAGGGGTGAAAACTGCCTATTGTTTTCGGTCTTCCGTACCCCAGGAGAAAGCGGCTCAGGTCCCGCCCCCCCGCAGGCTGGCGAAGATGGCCTTGCCCTTGTCCAGGGTCTCCTGGTACTCGTCCTCGGGGACGGAGTCGGCCACGATCCCGCCCCCCACCTGGAAATAGGCGGTGTTCCCCTTGACGATGATCGTGCGTATGGCGATGTTCAGGTCGAAATTGCCGTTAAATCCCAGATAACCGATGCTCCCCGTGTACACGCTGCGCGCCGTGGGCTCCAGTTCGTCGATGATCTCCATGGAGCGTATCTTGGGCGCGCCGGTGATGGAGCCGCCGGGGAAGGAGGCCCGCAGCAGGTCCACCACGTCCTTCCCCGGGTGAAGCTCCCCCACCACAGTGGAGACCAGGTGGTGGACAGTGGCGTAATGTTCGATCACCGCGTGCTCCTCCACCGTAACGCTCCCGTAGGAGCATACCCGCCCGAGGTCGTTCCTCTCCAGGTCCACGATCATGGAGAGCTCGGCGCGGTCCTTGGCGCTGGCCATGAGTTCCGCGGCCAGGCGGCGGTCCTCCTCCGGGTCCTCCGACCTCCGCCGTGTCCCCTTGATGGGCCGTGTCTCCACCCGCCGCCCCTCCCCCTTTAGGAAGCGCTCCGGGGAGGAAGAGCAGACCTGGCCCTCCACGGCGTTGAAGTAGGCGGCGAAGGGCGCCGCGTTGAGGCGGCGCAAGCGCCGGTAGAGGATCCAGGGGTGATCCCGCAGGGTGGTGTGGAAGCGCTGGGAGAGGTTGGCCTGGTATATGTCCCCGGCGTAGATGTACTCCTTCACCTGCTGCACCGCCCGCAAATATTCCTCGCGCGTGAAGTTGGAGACGAAACCCGCCTCCCCCGCTCCCTCCGGCGCCGGGTATGGCGGGGGCTCGGCGTCCTCCCACCAGAGGGCCTCCCCCTCCACCGAGCCCGGATCCAGGGGATGGAGGACGAAGAGCCAGGTGCGCCCTTCGCCGTGGTCGTGGGCCAGCACACGGTCGTAGAAGGCGAAGCACAGCTCGGGAAGCCCCAGGTCGTCCACGGCCCTGCCCGGAAGCCTTTCGATGTAACGCCCCAGCTCGTAGGCCAGGTACCCCATGCCTCCCCCCGTGAAAGGAGGGAGGCCGGCGGCCTCCGCCACTCCCGAATCCGCGAGCCGGAAGGAGCGCAGCGCCCTGCGCAGGGCGGTAAATGGGTTTTCCTCCGTTTCCCATCTTTTTCCATCCCTCGTCCGCCACCGGCAGCGGTGACCGCGGGTTGAGAGGACCAGAAAAGGCTGATAGCCGATGAAGGAAAATCTTCCCAAGCGCTCCATCACCAGGCTGGAGTCGAGGAAGCAGGCGTAAGGGGTGGCGGCCAGGCGGTGGAATATCTCCTCCATGGAAGGGGGCCCGGAGAGCTCCCGCCAACCCAGGTGCAGCGGAAGCGCACTCTCCCCGTCCTCAGCGCGCCCCTCCCCGCCCAGCCGCGAAGGGAGAGTCTCGATCCAGGCATCCGCCCTGCCCTTCTGGCCAATCAGGCCCATGTCCACTCCTCCATAGCCGACATGTCCATGAGGACCGCTTCCCGGCACAACCGCCTCACCGGATCCACAGACCGCCTTTTCTGAACCCCGTTCCCTATGCCCCGCGGTGCGGGGACGAGCCGGCCCCGGACATCAGAGAGCCTACACACCTCACCCTACCCCGGCGCGGGAATACGCCACCTCCAGGAAATTGCGCAGGAGTTTCAACCCCTCGGGGGTCATGAAGGACTCCGGATGGAACTGGATGCCCTCCACGGGGAAATCGCGGTGACGCACCCCCATGATGATGCCGTCGCCGGTCCGCGCGCTCACCTCCAGGCACGGGGGCAGTCCCTCCTCAAGAATTACCAGGGAATGGTAACGCGCCGCCTCCATGGGGTTGGGAAGCCCCCTGAAGACGCCTTTTCCGTCGTGGTGGACCAGGGAGGTCTTGCCGTGCATCACGTAGGGAGCGCGATCCACCCTGCCCCCGTAGGCCTCACCGATGCACTGATGCCCCAGGCACACGCCAAGGATGGGCAGGCGGGGGCCGAACTCCAGGATGATGTCCTTGGATAGGCCGGCATCCCTGGGAGCCTTGGGGCCCGGGGAGATGACAATGCCTGCCGGGTCCAATTCCTCCACCTGCTCAAGGGTGGTGTGGTCGTTGCGGAAGACCACCAGGTCCGCGCCCAGGATGCCCAGGAACTGGACCAGGTTGTAGGTGAAGGAGTCGTAATTGTCGATCATGAGTATCTTTCCGGCGGACAACCCCAACCGCCTCCTCCACGACGAACACGGCTTCCGGCGAGCCTCAGTCCCGACTCCCCCGGGCCCGGGGCCACGCTCCCTTTTTCCCGCGCGGCCCCTTTACCCGTTTGGGGCCAAAAACAAAACCCAGCCGTTTCCCGGCTGGGTGCCGGCCGCACGGGCCGCCTGACATACCGGTCGATGCTGATTATACTACAATCCGGCCCGTGGGGAACCACGATCCGGCCCCCGCAGGTGTAATCCGGCCGGCTTCCGCCGTTTACCGAGGAGGGTTCCTGGTCTCCCGAGTCGGCGCTCCGTGGGCCCTGCCGGATGCCCACGTCCCGTCACCTCAGACAACCTCATACCCTCCCCGTGCGTTGCATACCCCGATCACCGAACTCTAAGCTTCATGCTTCCGGCTCTAGCCCTCACCCTCCGGCAGCAAGGTCCTCCCAAGTCTCGGGGCCGGAGGAGATGCACGCCCTCCATGCGCGGTGGTGTAAAATGACCTTGGTCCTCTGAAGCGGCGAGAAAGGAGGGCATCCGTGCGTTCCAACCTCTCTACAAGGCGTATCCTCGTCATCCTGGCGGCGCTCTTCCTGTCCGCCACGGCCTTGTTCGCGCCGGGCTGCGGGAGATCCGTGAGGCCGGCGGGCAACCTGGACAACCCCGTGCTGGACAGCGGCCCCATAAGCGGGCGTCTGGACAACGGCATCCGTTCCTTCCTCGGCATACCCTATGCCGCACCTCCGGTCGGCGATCTGCGCTGGAGGGAACCCCAGCCGGTGGAACCCTGGAAAGAGGTGCGCCCCTGCCTGGCATACGGGCCCTCCTGTCCCCAGGTCAGGGAGGACTGGACGGGGCAGCTGGATGTGGGGGAGACCAGCGAGGACTGCCTGTACCTCAACGTATGGACACCGGCGGAGAGCCCGGATGACCGCCTCCCGGTCATGGTGTGGATACACGGCGGGGCCTTCAAGAGCGGCTCGGGCTCCCTCCCCATCTACGACGGCACAGGGTTGGCCTCGAGAGGGGTGGTCGTGGTTACCATAAATTACCGGTTGGGTCCCCTGGGCTTCATGGCCCATCCCCTTCTCTCCGAGGAATCCCCGCACGGGGTCTCCGGGAATTACGGGCTGCTGGACCAGGTGGCCGCCCTGGAGTGGGTGCGGAGGAACATCGCCGCCTTCGGTGGGGATCCGGGAAACGTCACCGTGTTCGGTGAATCCGCCGGGGGGATGAGCATACTCTACCTCATGACCAGCCCCCTGGCGGATGGGCTCTTCCAGCGGGCCATCGTGGAAAGCGGTCCCCTCACCGAGCTGGGTCTCCCGGTCAACAAGGTCCCCACCCTGAGGGAAGCGGAGAAGACAGGCTTGGAGATGTCCAAGAAGCTCGGATGCGACCAGGCCTATGACGAGCTCGCCGCCCTGCGCGCCGTACCGGCGGAGAAACTCCTGGAGGCCGCGTCCACCGACAATCCCTTCATGAGCCCTATCAACCTGAGCCCCAACATCGACGGATACCTTCTACCCGAACCGCCGTTGGAGGCCTTCGCATCGGGGAACACGGCCGATACCCCCCTCCTCACGGGCATCAACGCCGACGAGGGGACCATATTCGCACCGGACATATCGCTGGAGCAGTACAGGACGATGCTTCCTTTC
Organism: Candidatus Solincola tengchongensis; assembly: GCF_015711935.1. Lineage (NCBI taxonomy): Bacteria > Bacillati > Actinomycetota > Candidatus Geothermincolia > Candidatus Geothermincolales > Candidatus Geothermincolaceae > Candidatus Solincola > Candidatus Solincola tengchongensis. The sequence goes on along the minus strand of NZ_JACVJJ010000022.1, from coordinate 65,559 downwards.
CTCTACGGCGGCCTGGCGCAGGAGGTGCTGGCCCGCTATCCCGCCGGAGGTCCGGAGCAGGTCAAGCCGGCCCTCGCCCGGCTCATCACCGAGCTCGGCTTCGCCGCCTCGGCGAGGTTCACCGCGGAGTGCCTCTCCGCGAAGGGTATGCCCTGCTACCTCTATTATTTCACCAGGGAAGCGGGAGACCCCCGTGTGAGGCACCTGGGTTCCTTCCACGGGTTGGAGATCATGTACGTCTTCGGAACCCTGGACAAGGTGCGGATCTCCGGCCTGGAAGAGGCGGACCTCCGGCTCTCCAAGGCCATGATGGCCTACTGGACGGCCTTCGCGCGAATCGGGGACCCCAATACCGCAGGGCTCCCGGAGTGGCCATCTTATGAAGAAGGCGAAGCACCCTACCTGGAGCTGGGGGAGGGAATCCTCCAGCATTCCGGTTTCTTCCAGGAAGCCTATGACCTGGCTCTCAGGAGAAGCGGATATTGACGCCGGCTCCGGTGAGCGGGCTCCCTCTACCCCGCCTCCCCGAAGAAGAACCACGCGGAAGGGCGGGGGGCCGGGAAAGCCAGGGTTCGGTCGCAGCGAACGTCTCGACCAGCGACACGGTTGCCGGGCTTCCCCGCAGGGAGCGTCGACGACAAGACCGCGGCTCGAAGGACCGGCGACTCAGCGGCCGTAACCAGCAGAGTCCGCTTCCGAGATGGACGGATGACAAGGCCACCCCTCAAAAACCCAGCGACTCACCCACCAGGAAGACCTTGAAATCGGTCATCATGGGACGGCGGCTGACTATCGTGGTCACCCGGCAGATGCTGGCCGGCCGGTTGCAGTCGGTGCACTGCCCCCTGCGCACGCAGGGAGTGTCCAGGTTATAGCGTATGGCATTGGCCGGGGCGGCCACCTCCCGGATGCGCTGGAAGGCGGCTTCCAGGTCCGGCACCAGCTTGTTGTACCCGGCCACGATGATGACCGTGGACGGGCCGAAGGATATACCCGCCACCCGATTGCCGATGCCATCCACGTTGACGATCTCCCCCCGCATGGTCACCGCGTTGGCGCTTGAGAGGTAGAAGGGGCAGGCCAGCGCCTCGCGGCGCACGCGCATGGTCTCCTCGAAGCTCATGCCCCCCTCGTGGGCGTAGACCGGGTGGCCCCGTTCCCTCAGAGCGTCAAGGACCCCCAGCTGGCGCATGGTCCAGGAACCGCCGCAGCCCACGGACTGGCCCTGAGGGATGGCCTCCAAGACGGCCTCCACGACCTCCTCCCGGGTGGGGAAGAAGCGGGCGTCGAACTCCCTCCTCCGCAGGACCTCCACGGCTCGCTCGCAGCGAACCCTTACGTACTGAGACCAGACCTCCCCCATCTCCGAGTAGCTCATGCTCTCTCTCCTTTCCGGATCCCTTCCCAAGACGTCCGCCGCTCGACCGGCTCGAGAACCCTCCGAGGGGAGGCATCGGTGCCTTTCCCCTTTCCGTACCGGTAGCGGCTCCCTCGCTTCCCCGCCCGGCCGCCAGGACCGTTCCGGGCGTGACCATGGGAGCGCCGCCACGCACCACCCTTTCCGGCGCCGACGGCCCCTCCGGCCCGCCTCCCGTCCCCGGCGTTCAACCGGTTTGGAAATCGGCCGATAAGAGGTATATAATCCAGCGGCGACCGGCCCGCAACAACCGGGACGGCCGAAGGGAGGGGAGTTTGGACCGTCGTGAGCTTATCCTGTCCGCCCTGGAGGGCAAGCCCACACCGCGCTTTCCCGTCCTGGGACCCGGTGGGCTCATAAACGTGGTCACCCACGAGGTCCTGGAGCGGTTCCGCATCCCCCTTCCCGCCGCCCACTACAGCGGGGTGATGATGGCCGAACTGGCCGTGGCCTGCTACGACACCATCGGTTTCGACAACATCGGCCTACCCCTGTGCCTGACGGTGGAGGCGGAAGCCCTCGGGGCCCGGGTGGACATAGGCGACGGGACCACCCTGCCCCGCATCACCGCCTTTCCCCAGGCCTCCCCCGAGGAGATCGCCGCCGGCGCCCTTCCCGCCCTCCTCAACCACGGGCGCATCCCGCAGGTCCTGCGGGCCCTGGAGCTGGCCCATGAGATGCGGCCCAGCGCCCCCCTCATCGGCAACCTGGCCGGTCCGGCCACCCTGGTGTCCTCACTGATCCGCCCCTCGGTCCTCCTGGAGCTCATCAAGAAGGACCCGGGGTTCCTGGACCGCCTTCTGGAAGGGTTGATATCCTTCCTCTGCGCCTACGCGGAGGCCATGGTGGAGAGGGGGGCGGACATCATCATGATCCACGAACCGGCGGCGCGGACCGGCGCCTACCTGGGGTTCGACCTCTTCACCAACGTTCTCCCTTACCTCAACGAGCTGAGCCGCTACGCCCACCTGGGAGGGGCCAAACTCATACTCCACGTCTGCGGGGGGCGCATGGAGCAGGTGCGCATGTGCCGGGAGACGGTGATGGACGCCTATTCCTTCGAGGCCGAGGTGGACCCAGCGGAGGCCCATCGCATCCTGGGCAAACCCATCATCGGGACGGTACCCGCTTCCCTGGTACACTACTTCCCGCCGGAGATGGTCCTGGAGGAAACCCTTCTGGCCGTGCGCCGCGGTGCGGCCATGATCAGCCCTCCCTGCGGCCTGGGCCTGGACACCCCCTTCCAGAACCTGCGCATCATGAAGGAGGCCTCCCACCGTTTCCGTATCTGAAAAGGGCGTGGGCGCGGACGCCGAGCTCGGTACAGCTCTCTTGGCCCCTCCGGAAAAGCGGGGCTCACGGAGCCCCCTCCGCTCGCCCCGTCAGGAGGCCTCGATCTCCCAGTCATAGAGACGGCGCAGCCGCACGCCCCCGTCCAGGACCAGATAGGTCCCGGGCGAACCGCCGTCCTCTTCCTCCAGCCAGCACCCGGTGTTGGCCAGGAGCAGGCCCTTCCCGCCCACCCGCACGCGCTCCAGCCCGGCCCGGTGCGTGTGCCCGAAGACGAAGACATCGGGCAGGTACCCGGGGAGCAACCCGGAGAGGAGTTCCTCCGCCTCGTGGACGTTCTCACCCACCGTGGTGTAGCGGCGAGGGCTGCTCCCCGTGCGGGTATGGAAACGTAGCAGGCGAGCCAGCAGCCGGAGGAAGCGGTAGGCCAGGTATTCCACCCGGCGTATCTCGGGGACCTCCGCGGTGAAGGTGAGGAGCTCGAAGAAAGGCCTGTTGAGACGGTCTATGTCCGAGAGGGTTATGCCGCGGGACCTCCCGAGCACCCACCGGGCCAGCCATGCCGTCTTCGCCCACCAAAAGGAACGGCTGAAGAAATCCAGGTGATGGCCGTGCATGAGGAGGACGTCCCGGCCTCCCACCCGGAGGGGCAGAAAAGGATGGACGAGACGCAGGGAGAGTCCCTCGACCTCCATGCCGCAGGAAAGGGGGACGCCGGCGGCCGCATCCCATGCCGGACCGGCCTCCCCGGCGCTCCCGGGTGGATCTCCCGGTTTTAATGGAAAATAATACCATCCCATCTCCCGTCGCAGCCTCTCCTCGGAGCACACCAGGGCCAGGTGATGATCGTGGTTCCCGGCCACCAGGACCAGGCCCCGCGCGCCTCCCCATCTCGCGAGGCGGCGGAAGAAATGCGCTCCCGCGGCATGCGCCTCCCTGAGGCCGGTCCTCCAGAGGTCCCAGGTGTCCCCCAGGAGCACCAGTAGGTCCACTTCCCCCAGGCCTTCCAGCTCCCCGAGGAAGGCCTCCACGGTCCGGGGTTCGGAGAGCAGGGCGCCCCTTTCCCCGAAATGGGTATCGCTCAGGACCACCACCCTGCGGCAATCACCGCATTCCGCCCCCACTGCAGGACGGGAACTTCCTCCGCGTTCCACTGCCGGGTCTCCTTAAGCGAACCAGGTCAAGCGACTCAGGTGACCCATCCCCCCCGAGAACCCAAGGCCACAGCACGGCGGGACATCCGGTCTCCCGCCTCCGCCGCATCGGATCCTCATCCGCGATGCTTTCCCGAAGGCGTTCGCTAAAGTATGGATGGGCCTGAAGCGGGCTTCCATTCCCACCTTTAACCCCACCCGCCGCTAAGATATAATGCGGATGACTTATTATAGCTGATAGCTCACGACGCGGAAGAAAGGCTGGCCCGAGAGACATGTTCACCGCATCCGACCCCATGAAGCTCATAGGCAACACGCCGGTGGTGAAACTCACCAAGGTCGCCCCCCGTAACCCGCGCGTGGAGATCTACGCCAAGATGGAGGGTTTTAACCCCTGCAGCTCGGTCAAGGACCGCATCGCCAGGTCCATGATCGAGGGGGCCGAGAAGCGCGGGGAGCTCACGCCGGAAAAGACCATCGTGGAGGCCAGCAGCGGAAACACGGGGATCGGCCTGGCCATGGTGGCCGCCTACAAGGGGTACCGGATCAAGATCGTCATGCCCGAGTCCATGAGCGTGGAACGCCGGAGGGTCATGCAGGCTTTCGGGGCGGAGGTCATCCTCACCCCTGCCGAAGAGGGCATGAACGGAGCCATTGCCCGCGCGGAAAAGATGGGAAGGGAACCCGGTTATTACCATCCCAACCAGTTCGCCAACCCGGACAACGTGCGCGCCCATTACGAAGGGACGGGAGAGGAGATACTGCGCCAGGTGGAGGACATCGACGTCCTAGTGGCGGGGATAGGGACCGGAGGCACCATAACCGGGGTGGGAAAGCGCCTCCGGGAGGTCTACCCGGACATCACCATCGTGGGGGTGGAGCCCTATCCCAGGTCCCTCATCCAGGGCCTGCGCAACCTCCAGGACTTCCTCCCTCCCATCCTCGACCTCTCCATCATCGACCGCAAGGTCAACGTGGAGGACGGCTGCGCCTTCAACACCGTGCGAGTGCTGGCCAACATAGAGGGCCTCTTCGTGGGCATGTCCTCCGGGGCCGCGGTGCACGCCGCCCTACAAGTGGCCGAGGAGATGGAGAGAGGCCGGGTGGTGGTGATCCTTCCCGACCGCGGGGACCGCTACCTGAGCACCGACTGCTTCGCCTGTACCAACCTGGAGTGCGTGTATCGGGATTTCCTCCGCTCCCTGCAGAGGGAAAATAGATAAAAGGAAGCCGAGAGGAGGCCGGGCCACCGATTGTCCTCTTACCCCGAGAGGCTCCATGCAGGCGCGGGATGGCCCCACACCCCACCAGGAAGACATGCACAGGGCAAGGTACTCAAGGGAACCTCCCTTTCGGGCACGGCCCGGATTCCCTTCCCGCGAGGAGCGCGGCGAAACGCCGTTGCCGGAGGCGTGCAAGGCCGGTCGGCGACCGGGGAGACCCCAACGGCAATGTAGGCCCCGTCTTCAGTTTGTGGTGCCGGATGACGAAAAAATCTATGATAATGGTAGGGGGGAGTTCCAGCCGTGGTTCCCCTCAACCGAAAGGATAGCGGGGGAAGATAGTATGCCATCCGCGACGGACAGGCTCTCACAACTGCTCCTGAAGAACAACGTGGTCACCGAGAAGCAGCTGGCGCAGGCCCTGGAGCGACAGAAGGAGACCGGGGCCAGCCTGGGCCGGGTGCTACTCGAGATGGGAATGGTCAAGGAGAACCAGTTGGCGGAGCTTATCGCCCGCGAACTGGGCCTGGAGTACGTTGACCTCCTGGAGTACAAGATAAACATCCAGGCCACCACCTCCATAGACGAATCCATGGCCAGGCGCTACAGTTGCATCCCCATCGACTTCGAGGACGGGAAGTTGGTGGTGGCCATGGCCGACCCCACCAACATCTACGCCCTGGACGACATCCGCCTGAGCACCGGGTACGAGGTCAAGCCGGTGGTGAGCGCGCGGGAGGACATCCTGAGCGCCATCCAGCGATACTACCACCTGGACACGGACGTGGTGGAGGAGGCCCTCCAAGACAAAGGCGAGGAGGAGGCCGAGGGCATCACCGGCGTGGTGGACGACACGCCTCTGGTAAGATTTACCACAACGATGATAACCGAGGCCATCAACCGGGGAGCCAGCGACATACACATCGACCCCCGCGAGAACGAGGTCCTCATCCGCTACCGCATAGACGGTGTTTGTCAGGAGATAAAGCGCCTTCCCAAGAACGTGCACGATGGGATAGTGTCACGCATCAAGATCATCTCCGACTTGAACATCGCCGAGCGGAGGGTCCCCCAGGACGGGCACTTCGGGTTGGTCACCAACGGTAAGGCCATCGACTTCCGGGTCGCCGTCCTCCCCACCGTCTACGGGGAGAAGGTGGTCATGCGTATCCTGGACAAGTCGAGCATTCTCCTGCGGCTGGAGGACCTCGGCTTCCTGCCCGAGGCGCTGGAGAAGTACCGCCAGGCCTTCACCAAGCCCCACGGGGCCCTCCTGGTCACCGGCCCCACCGGCAGCGGGAAGTCCACCTCCCTCTACGCCACCCTGAACGTGCTCAACACGGAGCACAAGAACATCACCACCGTGGAGGACCCCGTTGAGTACCGCCTGGCGGGCATAAACCAGGTGCAGGTGAACCCCAAGGCCGGCCTCACCTTCGCCAACGCCCTGCGCAACATCCTGCGGACCTCTCCCGACATCTTGATGGTGGGCGAGATCCGCGACCGTGAGACGGCCAAGACGGCCATCGAGGCCGCCCTCACCGGCCACCTGGTATTATCCACCCTGCACACCAACGATGCACCCAGCGCCCTGCCCCGCCTCATCGAGATGGGGGTGGAGGCCTTCCTGGTCTCTTCCGCCGTCAACTGCGTGATGGCCCAGAGGCTGGTGCGCAAGCTCTGTCCCAACTGCAAGGTGCCCTATGAACCCGACATCGAGGTGCTCAAGGCCCTGGACTTCCCCTACCAGGACATGGATGACCTGATCCTCTACAAGGCCAACGAGAACGGCTGCGCCAAGTGCGGGGGCACGGGCTACAAGGGACGCATCGGCCTCTACGAGGTCATGCCCATGAGCGAGGAGATAAAGAAGCTCACCGTCAAGGAGGCCTCGGCCACGACGATCATGAAACAGGCCAAGGAAGAGGGCCTCATCACCATGCGCGACGACGGTTTCATCAAGGTCAAGATGGGCATCACCTCCATCGAGGAGGTCATGCGGGTGGTGGCCATCTGAACGCATGATTGCCCGCAAGTCATACTGATAACACCCGTTCACCGTCCATCGCGCTGCCGTGCTGCGTATGCGCGGTGCAAGCGGCTTTCACACCCGGATCATCCTGTGCCGCCAACCACGTATGCGCCGTCGAAAACCGCCTTTAACGCCCGGGGTGCGGCATCGTAAAGCCCGCTGCGGAAGTGTATGAGAATGACCTTGAAACGTGAGGTCGACAGGGCGTGAAGGCGGCAAGGTTTCAGAGCGCTTGGAGGGCTTCCTCCAGGGTGGAGAACAGGGGGATTATCCTCTCGATCTGGGCCACCCGGAAGAGATCGACCACCATATCCGAGGCGCGGGCGATGACCAGCCTCCCCCCTTCTCTTTCCGCCTTCTTGTAGGCGTCGACGATGACGGAGATACCTCCACTGGATAAGTAACTGGTGTTTTCCATGTCCAGCACCATGCGTTTCACGCCTTTTTTAAAGATGGAGTTGATGAAGGCGAAGAATTCCTCCACGTTGGTGGAGTCCACCACGCCTTCCACGCGCACCAGGGCCTTGGCCCCGCCGTTCAACATCTCCACTTCCCAGGCCATGGCCACTCTCCATTCGACGTCTCACTCGCGTACCGCCCGCCCGAACTGTAGGAAGATCTCGGGTATGGGTGGCATCCCGAAACCGATGATGAAGGCCAGGAGGGTGGGCATGATCATAATCCATATGAAGGCTCCCGGGAACATGGCCTCCATGGTATGGCGCATTACCTCCGCGCCGTGCTCCCAGATGAAACGGAAGGAGATGAGGTCGAAGAACACGGTACGCAGGGCCGCGTTCTTGGTGATGATCAGGAACCAGTGCAGGAACTCGCCCAGGAAGAGGGCGAAGAAGGTGACCAGCGCGGCCTGCACGGCCAGCTTGGTGCCGTGCTTCCTGCCCGCTTTCCACCAGAAAAGCAGGCCGAGGAGGATACCCAAGGCCACCGCATGGATGCCGTATTCCGTGTCCTTGGGCACCAGGTAGGCGTTGGGCACGGCCCAGAGGACAACGCCCAGGACCAACATGAGCAGGATGAACAGCGTGGCTTTCCACCAGCTGGAGGCGAGCTCCGTGTGCTCCGAGGCCCGGGGCTGGGCCAGGAAGGACCAACGCCTTTCCCTCTCCCCTCGCACCTTGCGGCGTTCCTCGGCCGAGCGACGAACCTCCCGGGATATACCCGGCGCCACCTCTTCAGCCGTGGAGGAGAGGGCCCGGGCATCCGCAAGCTTATCCCGGGGGACGGTCGCCGCTCCACCCCGTCCCGCTCCTGCCCTCCCCGGAACCTCGGCCTCCGGCCGCAGGAGCGCGGAAAGCACCTCCTCCACGCCATCTCCGGCAGCGGCTTGGGCTTTCCGGACTCCCCCCGCCGGTTCACCCGCTCTCCGGCCGCTTTCAGGCCGCAGGAGCCGTGAGACCACGACATCGAGCTCAGCTTCCTCGCCCCGAACCGCCGTTCCGGGATGGATCGGCCCCGGTTCCCGCGCCTCATCCGGCTCTCGTCCCGGCTTCGCCGGCGCGGCCGTACCTTTCCCCCCTGACCGGGATGCCGTGTCGGTCCGCTCCACTGGCTCCCGTGTTCCAGGTCTTACCGTCTCATCCCTCACGGCCACGGCCTCTCTTGGTCCCTGCTTTTCGCTTTCTTGCGAGGTCTCTTCCGGGAGGCCCTTCCCCGCCGAACGCCTTCTTCCAGGAAAACGGAACCTCCTCTTCTCCACGGCCCTGGACAGCTCGGTGAAGTCCTCATCGGGGCCCAGAGAGAGGAAATCCGCTTCCCCGCCGGTACCGTGCTCGACAACGCCTGCGGTTCTCTCCGCGGAAAGGGCTTCCTCTACACCCTCCTTCCCCGACACCCACCCCTTTCGTCCCGGCCTACCGCCTCGCCGGACTGTTTTCCACAATCTCCCAGCTTCTGCAGCCCGCTCCGAAACGGTTTCCGCCTCTTCGGCCTCCGCTCGCGCCGTCGGGGAGGGGCCCTCCGGCATCTCGGAACTCGGGGGAGGTGTGGCCGCCGGCACCGCAGTCCCGTAAAGGCGGGCGCCCCGTCCGGTTTCCGCCGCAGTCCGGGCTGCGGTACCTTCGACTTGCTCGTCCGGGGATGCGAACTCCCGGCTGAATTCGTCTATCCGCCTTCGGTGGCATTCCGGACACAGGGTAGTCTGGTCCGTCTCCCGCACGCACTCAATGCAGAAACCCGTCCCGCATTCACGGCAGGAGGCCACCGCTCGCTTGTGGGGATGGCGGGGACAGTTCAAGCGTCACACCTCCATCAAAATCCTGGTAAGCTGGATTGCATCTCCCTTCTGCGCCTTGAAGCTGGAGTTGACTTCCCCTTTCCGACTTCGATACTTCCTCTAATTACCGTTCACTTTCTAACATACCATAAACCATCCGCCAATGACTTTTCCCACACCTATCCCTTCCCTTTTCTTAACTTGTTTTAGCCGGGAGAGAGCTTGAGCTCCCCCCTTTTCGATTTCTTCATCGCTCGAAAGAAATTGACATCCCCCATCTTGCCTTGTGAGAGGTCCACCGAACTGGCCTATCCAGGTAATTACCACTCTCGTAAAAACCCCTGCGTTCTGGAACGGCCAACCCCTTCTCCGCAGGGAAAGGAATCGAGCCGTTTTTGCCCTCAACAGCTGGGTAATGCAGGCGTTTGCAATAGCTCAAGCCTATGAACCGCTCTCCATGTACAACCTGTTTATCTCCAATTCGATTTCCCCCAAGGAATGGTCGAGTGAAAATATCATCAACTTCCCTTTTAACCCCTCGGCCAACGAGGGATAGGCATCGAGCAGTTCCTGGACCCGACCGAACTCCGCGCTGATTCCGATATCTTCCCTGATGTCCGCAAGGGGAAGACGGTCGATGATGTTGTCGACGACCTTCTCAAGCGCCAAGGATAGCTCCAAAAAATATGAGCGGTAGCTGGATAGGATGGGATCGACCGTCAACCCTCCGAGTGATTGAATCGTCATTTCCACGGCCCGCCTAAGCCTCTCCAGCCTCTCCCTCCATTCGGACTGGTTCTGGGGTATATCCAGTTGGGTGATGGTCGCCTCCTCCTCGAGAAGTGGCCTGACGGCCAGCAGGATCGCTTCCATATCTTGGTAAAAGATGGAAACCTCATCAAGTGCCTCGCGAGCATTGGGCACGAACTCGCTGACAAGTTCTCCGAGGCGCATGAGCTTGCCCCGATAATCGATGGAGGACAAATCCTCAAGCGCCTGCCCTGCCGCCTGAACCAAATCCTGGCCCGTCCGTACTGCACTCATGGCATCACTCAGAAAAGCGGCGTTCTCGAAATCGAAGCCGTTAAGCGCCTGTATACATTCTGTCGCTCCCTGCACCGCGTTGTTTAAGCTCTTCACGGACGCTTCCACTCTCTCGAGGGAACCGCCAAGGGAGCCGCCTCCACAACCGGCGAAGAAAAGAGTCATTGACAGGAGAAGCGTGAACATGAGGGAAAAGAAGGTTCCCGTGAATCGATTTACCTTCGCGCCATGGGGAATACATTCATTCATCGGTTTTGAACCAGCCACAGGGCCCACATCCGGTGCGGGCATAAGGCTTCCCCTCCTCGCCTGCCAAAACTCAAAAGGCCACGCTCTCAAATTTAACACCATACACGGACAACCGCGTGAATGGGCAAGAAAAAGAGGGCGGGCATGACGCCAGCCCTCTCACACACCGTACGACTACCAGTCTCCCCCATTGGCATCGTAGATGAACCCTTCGAGCTTACCCTCGATATGGTGCCCGAGACCCAAGATGTTCAGGTTGGAGTGGAGCATCAGGACGAACTGGTCGAAGAAGGTGATAGGTGCATCATCGTTATGATAATCGACGCCGGTTGCGTTTAGGGCATTGACCAGAGCCTGGGCTCGGGCCCCTGAGAGGTTGATGATCAGGTTGGTGAGGAAGGTCTGGCCATTGGTGGAGGCCAGCGCGCCGGCGATGACGTTGGTGTCCAGGGCGCCCAGCAGGTTCTGCAGGAAGGTCCCGTTGGCATTGATGGCTCCCGCGAGAACGCCGGCGTTCAGGTTGGAGATAAGCTGGGTCAGGAAAGTCTGGTTCGTGTTGATGGCCGCGGCGACCACCGAGGGGTTGAGGTTGGCGATCAGGTTGTTCAGGAAGGCCCCGTTGGCGTTGATGGCCGCCGCAAGTACCGAGGGGTTGAGCGCCCCGAGCAGGTTGGTCAGGAAGGTCTGGTTGTTGTTGACGATATAGGCCACCTGTGTGGCGTTCAGCTTGGAGACCAGGGTCGCCAGCCAGTCCCGCACCGAGTTGGAGTTGAGCACGTTGGCCAACACGGTGGTGTCCAACCCGGTTATCAGGCTGCTCATGAAAGTCTCGTTGGCGTTGATGGCTGTGGCCAGGACCGTCGGAGAAAGGTTGGTGACCATCCCGGTGACAAAGGTCTGGTTGGCGTTGACCGCGCCGGCTATGACCGCCGGGTTAAGATACCCTATCAGGTTGGTGACGAAGGTCTGGTTGGCGTTGACCGCGTTGGCCAGGACCTGCGGGTCGAGGGCTCCCAGCAGGTTGTTCACGAAGGTCTGGTTGCCGTTGATGGCCGCGGCCACCACGCTGGGGTTGAGGGCGCCGAGCAGGTTGGTCAGGAAGGTGCCATTGGCGTTGATGGCGTTGGCCAGCACGTTGGGATCGAGTTTGCCGAGGAGCTGGCTGAGGAAGGTCCCGCTGGCGTTGATGACGTTTGCGAGCACGGTGGTGTCCAGGTTCTGAACCAGCGCGGTGACGAAGGCCTCGTTGGCGTTGACGGCTGCGGCGATGACCGAGGCGTCCAGGTTGGAGATGAGGTCGGACAGCCAAGTCCCGTTGTTGTTCACCACGTAAGCCAGCTTGGCCTCGTCGATCTGTGGCAGTAGTGCGGCCAGGAAATCCCTGGTGCTGTCGGCGTTGGCTATCCCGGCTATGGCAGCGGTGTCCAGACCGGGAATGAGCGTGTTGGTTATCCAGGTGGAGAGCCCGCTCACCATGCTGTTCACCGTCGCCGGGGTCACGTTGGTCACCACGGAGTTCAGCCAGCTCACGTTGTTGTTCACGATGGAGGCTATGTTGGCCGCGTTGAGCTGGGGCAGGAGGCTGTTGAGGAAGGCCACCGTGTTGGGATGGTTGGCTATCCCGGCGATGGCAGCGGTATCCAGCCCGGGAATGAGCGTGTTGGTTATCCAGGTGGAGAGCCCGCTCACCATGCTGTTCACCGTCGCCGGGGTCACGTTGGTCACCACGGAGTTCAGCCAGCTCACGTTGTTGTTCACGATGGAGGCTATGTTGGCCGCGTTGAGCTGGGGCAGGAGGCTGTTGAGGAAGGCCACCGTTGCCGGGTCGTTGACCAAGGTGGCGATGGAACCGAGAGCCCCAGTCCTCAGATCGTTCATTAATTGAGCCCACCAGGCGGGATCCAGGTTGTTCACGATGTCCACGACCATGGCCGTGGAGAGGTTGGAGATGAGGTCGCCCACGAAGGCCCCGTTGGAGTTGAGGATGCCGGCGAGGATGGCCGGGTCCAGGTAGCCGATGAGGGCGTCCACGAAGGCGGTGAACTCGGGCGAGTTGGCGATGTTGCCCAGGACGGTCAGGGTGGTGGCGTTGTTGAGGTCGGTGAAGAGCTGGGCCGTCCAGGCGGGATCCAGGTTGTTCACGATGTCCACGACCATGGCCGTGGAGAGGTTGGAGATGAGGTCGCCCACGAAGGCCCCGTTGGAGTTGAGGATGCCGGCGAGGATGGCCGGGTCCAGGTAGCCGATGAGGGCGTCCACGAAGGCGGTGAACTCGGGCGAGTTGGCGATGTTGCCCAGGACGGTCAGGGTGGTGGCGTTGTTGAGGTCGGTGAAGAGCTGGGCCGTCCAGGCGGGATCCAGGTTGTTCACGATGTCCACGACCATGGCCGTGGAGAGGTTGGAGATGAGGTCGCCCACCCATGCTCCATTGTTGTTCACTATACCCGCAAGTGAAGCAGGATTCAGATTGGGCAGCAGGCGGTTGATGAAGTCTATGGTGTTGGGATGGTTCACGAGGGTGGCCACGATGCCCTCATCCAGGTTGGGCATGAGCACCCCGAGCATCCAGGGGCCGAGGTCGGTGAGCAGGCTGTTCACCGTGGAGGGGGCGATTCCCGAGACCACGTCCCCCATCCAGTCCCAGTTGGCGTTGAGGATGGAGGCGATGCCGGAGGCGTCGAGCTGGGGGAGGAGGCTGTTCAAAAAGGCGATGGTCGCCGGGTCGTTGGCGATGGAGGCTATGGCCGAGACGTCCAGGGCGGGAAGGAGGGTCCCCGTGAGCCAGGGGGCGAGGTCGGAGATGAGGGTGTTCACCGTGGCCGGGGTGACCCCGGAGAGGAGGTCGGCCACGAAGGCCCCGTTGCCGTTGACGATCCCCGCGAGCGCCGTGGCGTCGAGATTGGGCAGCAGGCGGTTGATGAAGTCTATGGTGTTGGGATGGTTCACGAGGGTGGCCACGATGCCCTCATCCAGGTTGGGCATGAGCACCCCGAGCATCCAGGGGCCGAGGTCGGTGAGCAGGCTGTTCACCGTGGAGGGGGCGATTCCCGAGACCACGTCCCCCATCCAGTCCCAGTTGGCGTTGAGGATGGAGGCGATGCCGGAGGCGTCGAGCTGGGGGAGGAGGCTGTTCAAAAAGGCGATGGTCGCCGGGTCGTTGGCGATGGAGGCTATGGCCGAGACGTCCAGGGCGGGAAGGAGGGTCCCCGTGAGCCAGGGGGCGAGGTCGGAGATGAGGGTGTTCACCGTGGCCGGGGTGACCCCGGAGAGGAGGTCGGCCACGAAGGCCCCGTTGCCGTTGACGATCCCCGCGAGCGCCGTGGCGTCGAGATTGGGCAGCAGGCGGTTGATGAAGTCTATGGTGTTGGGATGGTTCACGAGGGTGGCCACGATGCCCTCATCCAGGTTGGGCATGAGCACCCCGAGCATCCAGGGGCCGAGGTCGGTGAGCAGGCTGTTCACCGTGGAGGGGGCGATGCCCGAGACCACGTCCCCCATCCAGTCCCAGTTGGCGTTGAGGATGGAGGCGATGCCGGAGGCGTCGAGCTGGGGGAGGAGGCTGTTCAAAAAGGCGATGGTCGCCGGGTCGTTGGCGATGGAGGCGATGACCCCCAGGCTCGTGGGGTTGTTGAGGTCGGTGAAGAGCTGGGCCGTCCAGGAGGGGTCCAGGCTGTTCAGAAGGTCCACCACCATGCCCGTGGAGAGGTGGGAGACCAAATCCCCGATCCAGGAGCCGTTGTTGTTCACGATCCCCGCCAGGGTGGCGGCGTCGAGCTGGGGGAGGAGGGCGTTTATGAAGGCCACCGTGGCCGGGTCGTTGGCGATGGAGGCGATGACCCCCAGGCTCGTGGGGTTGTTGAGGTCGGTGAAGAGCTGGGCCGTCCAGGAGGGGTCCAGGCTGTTCAGAAGGTCCACCACCATGCCCGTGGAGAGGTGGGAGACCAAATCCCCGATCCAGGAGCCGTTGTTGTTCACGATCCCCGCCAGGGTGGCGGCGTCGAGCTGGGGGAGGAGGGCGTTTATGAAGGCCACCGTGGCCGGGTCGTTGGCGATGGAAGCTATGACCCCGGTGTCCAGCTGGGATATCAAACTCACCGCCCAGGGCGCGTTGCCGTTAATGACCTCCGCTATGGTGGTCGGTGAGAGGGAGCCCACGAAATCGGTCATAAAAGCGGCGTTGTTGTCCAGGATGTGGCCCAACTGCGCGCCGTCCAGATATCCGATGAGTTCATCCAGCCAGGCAGCGTTGTTCGAGACCGCACCCGCCACCATCGCGGGATCGAGGAATCCCATAAGGGCGCTCACGAAGCCCCCGTTGGCGTTTATAGAGCCCGCTATGGAGGCCGGGTTCAGGTAACCTATCAAACGGGTGACGAAGGACTGATTGTTGATGATGGAAGCGATGAAATCCGGCTTCAGAAGAGCGACCACGTCGTTCACCAGCTGCTCGTTGTTGTTCAGGGCATCGGCTATGACGTCCGGGTCCAAATATCCCAGCAGCTGCACAAGGAAGGGGCCATTGGCGTTCACCACACCCGCCAGGACCCTTGGGTTCAACAGGGCCAGAACCGAGGTCAGGAATCTCCCGTTGGAGTTGACCACCAGGGCCGCCACCCTCGGGTCGATGAGGCTCACCGTTTCTACCGCCATGTTCGGATTCTCATTGATGGCCCTGGCCAGGACCTCGGCGTTGATGAGCCCCGCCACTTGGGTTATGAAGGTGCTGTTGTTGTTTATCACCTGGGAAATTACCTGGGGATCGAGGGACCCCACCAACTGGATGGCGAACTCCTGATTGTTGTTGATGATATAGGCCACGGATCCGGGGTCCAGATATTGAGCCACTTCCACCAGGAAGGTGTAATTGTTGTTCACTACGTCCGCGATGACACGAGGGTCGAGGTAGGGGATGACCATGCTCACGAACTCGCTGTTCTGGTTCATGATCTGCGCAGCCGTCTTGGGATCAAGTGAGGCGATAAGGCTGCTTATGAACTCGGGATTCGCGTTGACCGCGGAGGCCAGTATGTCCGCCTGCAGGAGAGGGAGAAGCTCGGCAACCAGCTCGGGGTTCTCGTTGATGGCACGCGCAACTTCCTTGGGGTCAAGGGTCTCGAACATGCCTACCAGGTTATTCTTGGAATTGAATATCTTGCCCATCAAGGGGCCGAAGGGGCTGCGCGAGGGTAAGGCCATCCACCCCCCCCACCACCAGCAGGGCAACCAGCATGACGATTACCAGCAGGTTAACGACCTTCTGAAGCGTCCTGTTGATGAGCATGACCCCGACCCCCTTCACCTTACCGCTGCAGGCTCGATACGCATGGCCTTAAGATGTTTTCCACTCCCTGGATAGGCGTGACATGGCGGAAAAGGCAACGGCCTCGCCGGCCGAAAGCCCGAAAAAAAGAAACGAAAGATGTGATATTCCATACTCGGGGAAAAATGCGGAATAGGAAACATCGCCGTACCGCATTTGCGGTACCAGGCGATAAGATTTTCCGTCCAAGCCCCCCGGCTGGACGCCTGCAAATAAAAGCGACCAAAACCTGCACCCCTTGACTTGCCTCTTGCTTTTGCCTCCCCGGGGCATTGAGCCGGAGCCCCAGTTCCCTTACCTCGACTATCCCCTCCCTATGGACACGGAAACTAATCAACGTATGTTACCAGCCGTTATATATTTCGGCAACGAATCTTTCTACATTTAGCGGCAATGCACCTTTCCCGAAAAACATTTGCAAAAACGTAACATGGCCGCAACGCCAGCTTGACAGCCGGCGGAAAATAATCGGACACGACCCCGGGGTGGTGAACCAGACCCGATGTGCTGTGCCAGATCGATCGAATAGGGGCTCGCATCTTAACCTTAGCGGGAGGGAGCCTTAGCGGGAGGGAACCGCATGCCGCCCGCCCAACACCCGCCCACCATACATGACTAATTAAAAACCCGGGCGCCGGAAGGCGCCCGGGTCTTTCTTTCCTGCCATCAGGACGGCGGGCTGATGCTTATGGGCTGGTTTATCTCCGTTATATTGGTGACGATGCGCACGTCCCCGTACCCGATCTTCTCCTCGATGAGCACGTTCCGGATCACCGCTTCGTACTTTATGCGGTAGTAGGTGTCCTTTTCCACCCATACATCGACGTCCGCACCGCTGGCCGCGGAGAGCTGCGAGACCGGCACTTTGGAAAATAGGCTGGGTATCTCCCCGGGAGCCAAGCCGAAATAGAGGTGGTAGGTCTCCTTGCCCCCCACCTTCTCCAAGCCCTTGTTCTCCTTCGTCGAGGCCACGGATGGGAGATTTGCGAGCCCACGCATCTGCTCCGTGGCCGACTGCGCCGTGAGGCTCACCGGTTGCTCCTGCCATTTCTTCTCCCCCATAGACCGGCTGTACTGCTTGCCGCCGACAACGATGACCTCACTGAAGGTATGCCCGAAGATGGAGTTTTGAAGGTGCACGTTGTTCCCGCTCACGTCAACGGTATAGGTCTGGATCTGCCCGCTGCCGAACTTCGTGTTCTGGTAAAATATGGCTATTTCCATGTGCAGGGAGGTTATGTTCTCCTGGGCTTCCGCCGACTTATCCCAGATCTCCTCCAGGGAGGGTTCCCCCTTTCCGCAGCCGGGAAAGACGACCAACAGGAAACATAGGAGCACGGTCAGAGAGACTGCCGGAAGCCAGCGGCCCGTCCCGCCAGATAGGATGCGCTTCAATCTCATCACCCTTTCTCGTTACCCGTCGCTCTTGAGTTCGAACTAGCTTTTTCCGGTTTTGGCCTTGCGGACATATCACAAGTTTCGACATCGAGGACATATTATATAAGCGCCCCGCATCCCATAAACATCCCGCATCCCTTTTATGTTCCCGATGGTCCCGTTCCGACTCCCAGAACGTTCCTGACCACGAGCGGACGGTGAAACCGTGACCCGCTTTCGCATAATCTATTTTCTACTCTCCCAGACAAAACACCTTGCGCCTGGCGGTCCCCACCAGGACGCGGTCCTCGGTGACCGTGAGCGTCGCCGGCAACACGCCCTCCACGTTCACCTTCAGGGTGGGTGAACCGGTCTCGCACTCCAGAGCCAGCACCTGAGCGGGGCTGGCCAGGTATACATCCTGGTTGGTGACCAGGATGTTCGTCCTGCAGGACGGGATACCGGTAGATGCCTGCCATAGCCGGTCTCCCGTCCTCGCGTCCAACGAGAGCACTCCGGAGGTCTCCTCGACCTCGCCCTGAAGTATGATAACCTGGTTGCCCCTTACCGCTGGACTGGAGAGGACCGTGGGGCCCAGGGCGCAGGACCAAAGGGTCTTGCCGCTCTGAACATCCATGCAGCGCAACTCCACGTCGGTGGCCACGAAGACGCGTCCCTCGTCGGCTACCGGGAAGGAAACCGGGACTCCCTGGAGGCGGGACGACCACAACAGGCGGCCGTCATGGGCATCCAGGGCGAAGAGGGTCCCCTCGTAGGATGCGCACAGTACCTGACCCTCGTAGAGGCAGGGGGAGACCTCCAGAGGAGCGTCCGCTCGAAAGCTCCACTTCTCCGAACCGTCATCCGCGTTCACACAATACAGGAAGCCGTCGCGGGAAGCGAAATAGACAACCTTCCCCGCGGGCAACGGTGAGGAGGGCACCGAACCCCCGGCCTCGGCCTCCCAGCGAAACCTCCCCTCCGCATCCACGCAGACCACGCGGCCGTCCCCCGTGGAGACCAGCACGCCGTCCTCGGACAGCGAGGGCATGGAGGTGATCTCTCCTCCGGTGTCGTACCGCCACAGCGGACGCCCACTTCCCAGATCCAGGCAGTATAAAAACCCGCTCCGGCAGGCCGTGAATACCCTATCGCCCGCGATCGCACACGGGCCGACGATCTCCGACTCCATCCGGGTGCCCCACATCTCGCCCAGGTTTCCTCGGGGTCCGGCAGGAAGATAGGAGGCATGAGAGGGGCCCACTCCGGGCATGGCCATGTCTGCCTTTCCGAGTCTTATCCCCTCTGCGGTACGCCTTATATAGAAAGCGGAGGAAACGGCAAGTACTGCCGCCAGGAGAAGCAACGCACCGGAGAGCCATCTTTTTCTCGGTGTTTCTCCTATGCCGGCTAACATACCCGCCTCGCCATCTCGCTGCGTCGCAACCACAGGCCTCGGTCTCGATGCCCGTCAATCCCTCTCCGGAAGATGCACGGGAACAGGCACCGGCGAACCCGTCACGCCCTTTTTAACACAAGCCCCCTGCCGCATCAAACCGGGCTCCCTCCTCATGTGCTCCCGGCATCCTCGAAACAAGCGCCCGTATGCCGCGATGCCGGAGAGATGACCGTTTTCCGGGCCTCCCTGGTCCGGTATCCGTCCAGGGAGCAGATATTGACATTATGATAAATTTATATTAGTTATATAACTGTTATAACTTTTGGAGGAACCTATGGAGACCATCAGCGTAGCCCTGGCGCTCCCCAGCGGGGACGTCTCAAGCCTGGCCGAGGCGGTGGACGCACACCCCCTTCTGGAAACGTGCGGGGTGGCGCGTACCCTGGAAGACCTCTGGAGGCTGCTCCACCGCTTCCGTCCGGATATGCTGCTGATCTCCACCCAGCTTCTCCTGGACCTGGAGGATGAGGCACCGGGATTCCATGACCAGGACCGGCTGGGCCTCATCCCCGCTTTCCTGGTTACGGGAACGGAACCCTGGACGGGATACGAGGGGCTTTCGAATTTATTCCGGGGACCTTTCGCTTTCTGCGGAACCATCGACCCCGCGAAGGCAGACCCGGAAGACCTCTATATAAGGCTCAGGGAAAAAGCGGAGTTGCTCCGCGGGACCGCGTTTCGAGAACCGTTCGGGAATCCCGGAAAGAAACCATCGGCTCCCGGCCTCGTCATACTCGCCGGCGGCAAAGGAGGGGTGGGAAACAGCTTGCTGGCATCCTCCCTGGCCGCCTCCTTTGCCGTGCGGGAGAGGCGTGTGCTCCTGGTGGATCTGGACCGGGAACGCTCCCAGCTCTCCATGTTTAAGCCGGAAGGTACGGGAAAGTCTCTTCTCGACCTGCTGCCCCTGGCGGAGGACATCTCCTGGGAGATGGCCCGCGTATCCCTGTACCGCCATCCCGCTGGTTTTTACCTCCTCCCTTTCGGGCACCAGCGCGGGAAAGAGGCGCGACGGGCTTCCCGTCTCCCCTCCTTCTTCTTTCGCAACCTCGCCTTTCTCTTCGACACCGTGGTGGTGGATCTGCCCGGCCACCTTGCGGAGGAGTTCCTCCCTCTTCTCCTCCCCTGCCGCGCTCTGTCCGTGGTCACCATGTCCGACGCCTTGTCCGCGCGTTCCGCACGCGTCCTGAGCTCGACAGTGCGGGGTTTCGGGATCGACCCCCGCGTCCTCCGCCTGATAATCAACCGACACGGAAACAGCTCCACCCTGCAACCCCACGAGATCTCACGGGCCATCGGTATAGAGAACACCTGTACGGTCCCCGACGACCAGCGTTCCGGGCTGGACTTCGCCGAGCTCGGGCGGCTCCCTCGGCCCGATTCATCCCTGGGCAAGGCGGTATCTCGGCTTGCCGGATGGCTCATCGGGGAGACGGAACCCTATCCGGTGGGGGAACAGCGCCTTCGCCTCTTCCCAGGCACGGGAAAGAAAAAGAGTTCCTATCTCCCTTCTACCGCCGGGAGGTGAACGGGTGGAACCTGCAGACGCCTATCCCCTGATCAGGGAAAGGGTTCGGGATCGCCTCTCCGGCACGGAAAAGGTCCTGGACCTCCGAGCCGACATCGCACGGAAACGGAAAGACCTGCTCCGCCTGGCCCGGGAGGTCATATGGGAGGAAGGATTCGTCCTGGGCTCCGCAGAGATGCAGGAGGTCCTGCAGAAACTGCTCGATGACATACTGGGTCTCGGTCCCCTGGAGAGCCTGATGCGCGATGCGGAGATAACGGAGGTCATGGTCAACGGGCCTCACCGGGTCTACGTGGAGAAAAACGGTGTCCTTCTTCCCTGCGATGTGGTCCTGCAGGGCGAGGAGGAGCTCTACCGCATAATCGATCGCATAATCGGCCCCCTCGGGCTCCACGTCGACGAGGCCTCTCCCTATGTGGATGCCCGGCTTCCGGACGGATCCCGGGTCAACGTCATCCTCCCTCCCCTCTCCCTGCTGGGCCCGGCGATCACCATCCGCAAGTTCCGTACCCAGCCCTTCACCCTTCAGGAACTGGTGGAGGTGAAGATGCTCGGCGCGGAGGAAGCCGCTTTCCTGGCCGCCGTGGTGAGGGAGAGGAAAAACGTGGTGATAACGGGCGGTGCGGGAAGCGGAAAAACCACTCTTCTCAACGCGCTGTCCGCGCATATCCATCCCGGTGAGCGCATCATCACCCTGGAGGACGCCGCCGAACTGAGGCTGCAACAGCCTCACGTGGTCCCCCTTGAGACCCGCCCTCCCAACCTGGAGGGGAAGGGCGAGGTGACCCTCCGCGACCTCCTGCGCAACGCGTTGCGTATGCGCCCGGACCGTATAATCATCGGTGAGGTCCGAGGGCCGGAAGCCCTGGACTTGCTGCAAGCCCTGAACACAGGACACCGGGGCTCCATGACCACCATCCACGCCAATTCCCCACTGGATGCCCTCTCCCGCCTGGAGACCATGGCCCTCACCGCCGGAGTGGGCCTTCCCGCGGAGGCACTGCGCCGCCAGATAGAGAGGGCGGTGGACGTCGTTGTGCATGTGGAAAGGGATGGTAAAGGTCGCAGGCGGGTCAGGGAGATAGCGGTCATGGAGAGGGAGGAATGGGGAGGGGGAAGGCTGCGCAGGCTGGAGCCGGAAGCACTTGAGGCGATGGAGAAACAGACGGGGCCGTCCCATCTCTCCGGTCCCGACATCTCCAGCCCGACACCGAGGAAGAGGGAGGGGGTGAGAGCGGCGGTTCCCGGGCCGCGTCGAATATGATAATCGCTTCCGTCCTTCTCCTTCTTGCAAGCGCCATCCTCTTCCGCTCCCACCTACAGCTGGCGAGGCGGGAACGTGCCGCCTCTCTCCTTCTGGGCGAAGCCCTCGGCCCGCCGAGGAGGGTCCCGACCCAGGAGGTACTTCGCGAGGCCGCGCGGAGGGTACTTAAGCCCGGGGGGAAGGAGAGGTTCCTCATGCTCGTTGCCTGTACGGTGGCCCTGGCGGTCACGAGGAACCCGCTCCTCTGCATGCTCCCTCTCCTACTGCCCCCCTTGCGTCGCTTTCTCCGGCAATACCGCGGAAGGAGGAAAGCCCAGAGGAAGGAGGAACAGGTCCTCGAGCTCATCGACTCCCTCACCCAATCGCTGCGCTCCGGCCTTTCACTCCAGCAATCCCTGCAGGTATGCATGGAGGACGTGGGGACAGAACTGGGCGAGGAACTGGGCGAGCTGATCGGGGAGATAAACACCGGGGGCGGCCTAGAGGAATCCCTTCTCCGCGCCGCGGAACGCTCCCCCGTTCCCTCCCTTCGCCTCACCCTGACCGTCTTGGGGTTGCTCCACGGGAGGGGCGGCGACCTTCCCCGGGTACTGGACAGGATGCGGGGCAGGATAAGCGAGGGGCTGGAGGCGCGCAGGGAGTTGAGGATGGCGACCTCTCAGAGCAGGGCCTCGGGTTATCTGGTCTCTGCCCTTCCCCTAGCCTTTCTCGCCATCCAGGCGGCGTTGAACCCTTCCTCCCTCAAACCCATGCTGACCACCCCAGCGGGCAATCTTCTGGCACTGGTGGCCATGGCGCTCAATGCGGCGGCTTTCCTGGTTATAAGGCGCATGACCGAGGGGGGCTGAGGCATGGAGCTGCTCGCTTCTCTCCTGGTAGGCTTTTCCGTCTTCTGCACGCTTCTCTCCATGGCGGGCAGCCGGGTTCGCCGTGAGGCGGTACTGAACCTTGCGGGTGCCGGGAACATACCCCGGCGCAGGGCGAGAAGAGGCAAATCGCTAAATACCATATTCTGGTATCTGAGCGAGTGGCTGGGAAAGCTTTTTTCCGGTTCGGGAGAGAGCGAGGTAAAGCGCCTCCTGCGGGAGGCGGGGCTTGATTGGACGGTGCCCCGCTTCATGGGGATCAGGAGGCTCAGTGGGCTGACCTTCTGTCTCCTCCTCCTTCCCCTGGGCATCACGGGGGCACCCATCCTGCCCCTGGCTTACATCGCGGGTAGCAGGGTGCCGGCCCTATGGCTCAAGCGCAGGCGCCGCCTCGCCCTGGAGGCCCTCGGAGCGGACCTCCCGGAGGTGGTGGACCTGGTGGCCGTGCTTTGTTATGCGGGGGAGAGCCTGCCGAGGTCCCTCAAGCACTCGCTCTCCGTGGTCCAACATCCTCAGACGCGGCGCGAACTGGAAGAGGTGGTGGAGGGCCTCCAGCTGGGCGCTGGGCTGTGTGAGGCCCTGAGTCGCGTCGTCGATCATCCCTCCAGGGAGCTGCGGCGCTTCGCCCGCACCGTTGTGAGGGCCGAGGAGAGCGGTTCTCCGGTATCGGAGGTCCTTGCCCGGTTGGCGGCGGAGATGCGCGCCGCCCGCCGGGAGAGAAACCGGGTACGCGCCGCGCGGGTATCGGTCCTGGTCCTCTTCCCCCTGGTCTTCATGATCCTTCCCAGCTTCCTCCTCCTGACCGTGGGAAGTATGATCATCGGCCGTTCCCTCTGAGGCCCTGAAGGGAGGGCGGCGGTAACGGCCCCTGTGCCGGCGCGGCGATGCTTCTTGCCCAATTGTAGGGCCTATGCCCCAGGAGCGCTTGCACATGGGGGTGGATCAAAGAGGCGCGAAATGACGGGAGGTGATGCCGTAGAACGTGATTATGGAGCCGTTGGAGCCGGAAAAGAGGGGACCGCCGTGCACGAACGGCGGGAGGTTACCCGGTATCCGCTGCATGTGAATGCCGGGAAACCCTCTCCGTAGTGACAAGGGGGTGAAGATATTGCGCCATCCAATGGAACTGCTGACGGATGAGTCCGCCCAGGCCACAGCGGAATACGCCCTGGTCATACTGGGGGCGGCGGCCATAGCCGGCGCGCTGATAGCCTGGGCCGGCGGCACGGACGTCATCAAGAGCTTCTTCAATAAGATATTCCACCAGCTTATGGGCGCCTTGGGCTGAAATCCTGCCCCTCCGCTGGGACAAACCTGTTGTTGGCACAGGTCCGACCAAGGGGGTCGGAAAATGGGAACGGGACCGGTGAAGGCCCTTCTCCTCTGGATACTGGCTCTCTCCGCTTCCTATTTTGACTTCCGCTGGAGGAAGGTACCCAACCTCCTCATCCTGGCGGGTGCGTTCTGCGGGGTGGCCGTCGCGGCCTGGGGAGGAACCTCCGGCCTCCTCCGGGGGGTCTATGGTCTCCTCCTCGGCGCGGCCCTGTTGTTCCCCTTCTTCCTTCTGGGGGGCGTGGGAGGCGGAGATGTCAAATCGCTGGCGGTCATCGGGCTCTTTACCGGTCCCTCACTTCTCTTGGCCTCCTTTTTCTGGGGAGCCTGCGCGGGAGGAGGGATGGCTCTGTTCTACCTGTTGTCGGGCCGTAAGGCGAATAGAAAGGGCGGCCTTCCGCGACCCGGGAAAGCAACCCCTCCAACGCTACCCTATGCAGCCCTCCTGTTCCTCACCGCGGCCTTCCTCGTGACCCGTGCCGCCATATGAGCGCCAGGAGAGGGGCAGGCCTGGAGAACGGCCAAGAGACGTTCCCAGGACTGACCTATCTCTCCGGGACGGCCTTCCGGCCCCCGGCCGCGATACGGGGGGCGAAGCTTTTCGGGCCAAAACCGTCTTGTCACCGTACCCGGTTCCCCACCTCAACCGCCTAACCGCCGAGGACCGCAACGAGAAAGGCAGAGGAACAAAGGCTGATTCCGGCGGGAACGGTCATACCCCGGGGTTATAATGACCACATGCCCGGCATTAGAGAGGAGCCGTCGGATGCGGAACGGTTCGTGGACGTCGTCATCGACGCCCCGGCCCGACAGCTCGACCGACCCTTCACCTACCGCGTCCCCCCTGAGCTCGCCACCAGGGTGGAGACGGGAAGCATGGTCCTGGTGCCCCTGCAGAAACGGCTCCAGGTAGGATACGTTCTGTGTTTCCGGACTCGCCCCGAGCTCCCCTCCATCAAGGACGTGCAGGCGGTGGTGGACGAACCACCGGCCTTCGACGATTCCATGCTCGAACTCTGCACCTGGATCGCCGAGAGGTATCTCTGCACCCTATCCCAGGCACTGCGCCTGGTGATCCCTCCCGGCCGGGCACGCAAGGTTGTGGAGGTCGTGGAGCCCCTGGTGGACGTCCGGGAAGCCCTGGACGCTCTCCCCGAGCTCTCCGGACGGAAAAAGGAGATCCTCCGCGCCCTCTCCCGGTCCGGAGGACCCTTGACCATTCCCGAGCTTCGTGAGGCTCTGGGCGGCAGGCTCGCCTCCGCCCCGCTCAAGGAGTTGGAGGAAGAGGGAATCGTCGTCCGCAGATACGTCGTTCCCAAGCCAAAGGCCTCCCGCATCCGAATACGGGTGGCGGAGATCACCGCCGCCGGGAAAGGGGCTCTCGCCGGGGAGGAAAGTGCGCACCTCACTCACGCGAGGCGCCACCTCCTCCAGGTGCTGCTGGAACACGGTGGGAGGATGAGACTCGCCGACCTCCAGAGGGCCAGCCGGACCTCTTCGAGCGTGGTGCGCGGTTGCGTGGAGTCGGGTTGGGTCCGCTTGGACGTCGAGGAGCGCCTGCGCGACCCCTTCGCCGAGCGCTCCTTTCCCGATGTCCCCAGGCACACCCTCGACCCGCACCAAGAGGAGGCGCTGCGGCGGATTGTGGCCGCCCTGGAGGATGGTGGGGGCGTCTTTCTCCTGCAGGGGGTGACCGGGAGCGGAAAGACCGAGGTTTACCTTCACGCCATAGAGCACGCCCTGGGGATGGGAAGGACCGCCATGGTCCTGGTCCCGGAGATAGCCCTGACCCCCCAGATGGTGCAGCGCTTCAAGGGACGTCTGGGCGAGGAAGTGGCCGTGCTGCACTCCCGCCTGGGCCTGGGAGAACGGTACGACCAGTGGAGGGGCATCAAGGAAGGGAGATACCGGGTGGTCATCGGGGCCAGATCAGCGCTCTTTGCTCCCCTGCGCCACCTGGGCCTTATCGTCATAGACGAGGAACATGAGACCACTTACAAGGAGGGCTCTCCGCCCCGCTACCACGCCCGGGAGGTGGCCAGGAAAAGGGCGGAGCTGAGCGGTGCAGTGCTGGTGCTGGGAAGCGCCACTCCCAGCCTGGAGAGCCATCATGACATGAGAAACGGGAGGTGCGCTCCGCTTGTCCTGCCCTCACGGGTGGACGGAAGGCCTCTTCCGGGAATGGAACTGGTGGACATGCGCGAGTTCAACGCGCAGGGAGAGAGGGCCATACTCTCTCCCAGGCTGCTCAACTCCCTCGCCCAGTTGCACAGGAGCGGGGAGCAGGCCATCCTCTTTCTGAACCGGCGCGGATTCGCCAGTTTTCTGCAGTGCCGGGGATGCGGACACATCTTCCGCTGCCGCGACTGCTCGGTAAGCCTCTGCTATCACGCTCGAGGCCCCTACCTCCTCTGCCACCACTGCAACTGGGCCCTTCGCCCCCCCTTCGTCTGCCCCCAGTGCGGCAACCGGGTCCACCGCTATGCGGGGGTGGGCACGGAACGTGTCGAGGAGGAGTTGCGAAAGTTGCTTCCCGTGCTCAAGTGCCTGCGCATGGACGCGGACACCACGAGCCGCAAGAATGCCCATTGGGATATTCTGGAAGCTTTCCGCCGGGGAGACGCCCAGGTGCTGTTGGGCACCCAGATGATCGCCAAGGGCCTGGACATCCCCAGCGTGACCCTGGTGGGGGTCATCAACGCCGACACCTCTCTGGCCTTTCCCGATTTTCGAGCCGGTGAGAGGACTTACCAGCTCCTCACCCAGGTCAGCGGGAGGGCGGGAAGGGGCGACCTGCCCGGCAAGGTCATCGTCCAGACCTACTGCCCCGAACATTATGCCATCCAGGCCGCGTTACGCAGCGACCCGGAGTCCTTCTATTCCCAGGAGCTCCAGTTCAGGCGCGAGGCGATGTACCCCCCCTTCTGCCGGCTGGCCAACCTGGTGGTCAGCTCTCCGTTGGAGGAGCATGCGCGATGCGCCGCCGAGGCCCTCTCCGAGGACCTCCGTTCAAGGGTCCCCCACGGCAGGGGCGTGGTCCTGGGACCGGCTCCCGCACCGCTGTCCAGGCTCAAGGGAAGGTACCGGTACCACCTGACCCTCAAGATCCTCCATCCCCGGGGGCTGGAGGAGGAACTGCGGGCGGGAATACGAGCTTTCGAGGGCTGGCGTTCATCATTCTGCCGCAGGGAGGGAATCGCCCCGGAGGACCTTTCCCTGGCCGTGGATGTGGATCCGGTCACGCTGCTCTGAGACGAAGGGGGATACGCGGGCCGCCGAACTCTTTGTCCGGCGAGCCCCGGCGGACGCGTGTCAGCCCGCTCTGCTTGGAGACGATGACCTTGAGGCTTCGAGTGTGTTAAGATAACGCGGATTCACGATCGGTAGGGTGGTAAGAGAGCTATGTATCCATTGCCGCGACCATTTTATAAGGGGGTTTTCTTCGCTCCTTCCTACGTGGAATGGTTGAGCGGCATTCCGGTATGGTTGCGTACCCTACTCATCTCCATGGTGCCTCTGATAGAGCTGCGCGGCTCCATCCCCGCTGCCACCTACTGGAGGGCGGACCTGCGGGTCACTTTTTTCTGGGCCATCCTCGGCAACCTCATACCCATACCCTTCATCCTCCTCCTGCTGGGGCCGGTCTCCGAGTGGCTGCGTCGGCGCTCCTCATCCATGGACCGCTTCTTTACCTGGCTTTTCGCCCGTACCCGCCGGAAGCACAGCCGCAGCTTCGAACGCTGGCGCGACCTGGCCCTCTGCATATTCGTCGCCATTCCCCTGCCGGGCACCGGTGCCTGGTCCGGAGCGTTGGCGGCCTTCGTCTTCGGAGTCCCCTTCTGGCGCGCCATGCTGGCCATAACAGGCGGCGTGCTCATCGCCGGGGCGGTGGTCACGCTGGTCGTTTATTACGTGTCCTCCGTCCCCATCTGGGTCACCCTCGTCTCCGCGGCGGCCATGGGTGCCCTCGTGGCCTTCTTCTGGCTGGCCATGCGACGGGAAGAGGAAGAGGCGGACCAAGGTTAGAAAACCGGCCGAATTGGGTAATTTAACAAATGGGAGCTTGCGTCGCTTTCTCGTCTTCGGGTTCTTTCGAGGAGGGATGTGCCATGGCCGAGCGCAAGATGAGCCGCAGCGAGGCGGGTCGCAAGGGGGGGCAGACCACGCTGAAGAAATACGGCAAGGAGTTCTACCAGCAGATCGGCCAGAAAGGAGGCCGCAAGGGAGGGCAGACGACCAAGGAGAGGTATGGTACCAAATTCTTCCAGGATATTGGCCGCAAGGGTGGCCTCAAGTAGAGGCCGCCGCTCCTTGCCCCCCGGCTCAGGGTCTTAACCGCGGATGTGCTGCCCCTGATATAATCGTAACGACCTCGCTCCCTCGGTCCGGCCGAGCGGAAGGGAAAAACGTCGTTCGCCTGAGAGGAGGTTGTCTTGCTCGGCAGCGTGGACGTTCACAATCAATTGCAGAACGCCAACATCCCCCACGAGCTCAGACGCATCCCGGAACCCGCGCGCACTGCGCAGAGAGCGGCGGCGGTTCTCGGGCTGCAACCCCATCAGATCATCAAATCCGTCCTCTTCCACGCCGACGGCCGGCCCATCATGGTCATGATCCCCGGGGACCGCACTGTGGATTATGACAAGCTGAAAAGGGAGCTGAAGGTCTCACGGCTCCGCATGCTCAGTGCGGACGAAGTGCGCCAGCTCACCGGTTACCTCATCGGTTGCACGCCTCCGGTAGCCCTGAAGACGGAGATGCCCAAGTACATCGACATCCAGGCCCTGCGGGAGGATGTGGTGTACACCGGGGGCGGTGAGCCGGAGATGATCCTCAAGATAAGGTCCTACGATCTGGTTCGCGCCACGGACGCCGAGATCGTCGACGTGGTGCGCTGAACTCCGGAGGGTCATCCATTGCCCGTGCAGGAATTCCTCTTCACGATCCTCCTGGGTTTCGCCTCCGGTTTTACAAGTGGGGCCTTCGGCATAGGAGGAGGGGTGATAACCACCCCGGCCATACGCCTGCTGCTCATGCGTTCCTCGGACATCGCCCTCGGCACCCCGCTTCCCGTCATCTTCCCCTCCGCCGTGGTGGGAGGGTTCAACTACTGGAGGGCGGGGAAGATAATCCCGCGAGTGGTTTTATACTGCTCCCTGTTCGGCCTCATAGGGACGGTCGTCGGTTCCTCGGCAACCTCCCTTCTGGACACCAGATATATCATGATAATCACCTCTCTTCTCATCATCTACCTAGCATACCGCACCTATGCCGCGGCCGGCGCGAGGAGCCCTTACGACTCGGGGGAGGAGGCGCGGCACAGCAGGTATCCGGCCCCCATGCTCGCCTGCATCGGTCTCCTTGCCGGGTTCTTCTCCGGTTTCCTGGGGGTAGGGGGAGGTGTGATCCTGGTGCCCGCTTTCTATTTCCTGCTGCATATGGAGCTCAAGGAATGCCTGGGCAACTCGCTGGTGGTCATGGCCTTCCTGGTCCTTCCCGGGAGCCTGATACACTCCTTTCTGGGACACGTGGAGTGGCCGGTGGCGCTGGCCATGGTCCTGGGAGTGATGCCGGGATCCTACATGGGTTCTTTCTTTACCCTTCGGGCCAGGAACCGCCGCGTTCAGGTACTCTTCGCCTTACTCCTGCTGGCCATCGGTATAATATTTCTGTTCAAGGAGATAAGAGGCCTGCTCTGAGAGACGGTACGGAAAAGAGGATATGGCTATCCTGCAGGAAAAAGCGGAGACACTGCCCGGCGAAGGCGAGGTCTATGCGGCGTCGCCGACGGACTTCAAGGCCTTCTGGCCGGAGATAAAGAGCAGCTATGCCTTCCGCAACCGCCGCGACTTCCTGGCCTTCATGCGCGAGAACCACGGGCGTATCTACTGCCTATACCGGAAAGAGGTCGAGCTTCCCCCTTTCGTTTTGGTGGGAGACTGGAGAAACCACTCCGACATCCGGGCTCTTCTGCAGGTGAAGGCCGAGCCTTGGGAGAGAGAGGCATTGATCCGTGGGGCCTCGGAGGCCTGCCTCGCGGAGGGGACCCGGTGCCTGATCACACGGCCGCTCCCGGACCGGGAAGCCGAGGAATACGCTTCCTGGGGATTCCGGCCGTTCTGCACCGTGGTGCTCTTGGAGAAGACGCTGCGCAGGGAATCCTTCCCCCGGGAACCCGACGGGGCGAGTATCGGCCATTTCCGCGGTAGGGACCTCGAGGAGGTCCTGGAAACGGACGCGGCGGCCTTCGAGGACTTCTGGAGGCTGGACCGGCGCACACTGTCAAGGATCGCGGAGTCATGCCTCCAGAACGTCTTCCTGGTGGCCAAGCAAGGAAACCGGATTTGCGGGTACGTCATCGGGGGGGCAAACGGGAGACTGGGCTACCTGCAAAGGTTGGGGGTGCACCCCCGGTTTCAAGGCCAGGGCCTGGGAGAGTGTCTTGCCAGGCGCTTGCTGCGCGCCCTGCAGCTCATGGGAGCGACCCTTGTTTCCGTGAACACGCAAGAGGACAACCTGCCCGCCCTGTCCCTCTACCGAAAGCTCGGCTTCCGGGAAACGGGGGAGAAGAGGTTCATCCTCCAGTTCCCCGCCCGGGAGTCGCCGGGGAGCCGAAGATGAGACGGAAGCGCAAGGCACTCATCCTCGCCGCGCTGCCGGTCCTCCTGTGCATCATGTCGCTCCACTCCCTCTTCCCCCTTACCTCGCCGACGAAGGCCACGGCTCAGGAGGTGGGGGCCACGGTCCTGGCGAACACGGACTCCTTTTATTACCTGCCCGGAGAGACGGCTCTTCTGCAGGTGGAGCTGCAGATACCGGCGGACATGCTTCCCGGAGAGTTCGCCCTTCAACTGCAACTCTATTCGCCGGCCATAACCAGGTCATATCTGGGTTCCTTCCGGCGGGGAGCGGAACTATATCCCCTTGTCACCCGAAAGCTGACCACCCTCACCCCGGCGGAAAGCCGGAGCGCCATGAGCTTTGCTTTGGAGCCTTCCGCCCTGGGGCTTACTCCCGGCATCCACCCTTACGAGGTAAGGCTGCTCCGGGAAGGCGAGGTGGTGGGAAAGGACCGCAACTTCCTGGTGATCATGAAGCCGGAAACGGGTTACCCCCTCAACCTATCCCTGCTCTGGACACTGGATTTCCTGCCCTCCACGGACGCCCGCGGGAACCTGCTGGACGGGGGGTTGGCGGCGGCCTGCTCGTCCACCGAACCCGGCTTCCTCTATTCACTTCTGGAGATCCTCAATGAAAGGCCGGGCATGGCAAGCAGCCTGGTGCTCCCGGTTTTCATTTACCAGGAATTGGAAGAATTCTCCCGGAGCTCCACGCCAGGCGACACCGGGGTGGGGAAAGGGGCCCAGGAGATACTGGCGAGGCTCTCCAGAATGGTCACCGAGGGCAGGCTTGATCTCCTCAACACCAGTTATTCCTTCTGTGACCTGGGACTCTTCGAGATACCGGGGTGGGAACAGGAAGTGGACGATCAGGTGCGCTTGGGAATAGAGGGCACCGGCGTGCCCCATGCCAGGGGCTCCGGCTTCGTCAATCCCTCATTCCGCATCACGGACTCCACCATGCAACGAATGGTGGAGGAAGGCATGGATTTCACCGTGATCTCGCAGGAGGTCCTTAAACACAGCGCGGCGGGGAAGAAACTCCTCCAGGGGACCACCATAAGCCAGCCGGTCCGCCTGATTAATTCCAGGGGGAGCCTCATCAAGGGCTTCGTGCTCGACGAGTCGATGTACGCCTATCTGGAGGAATCCACCGCGGGTGACCCCCGCCATCTCGTGCAGAACCTCATCGCCGAGCTGGCCGTGCTCCAGAGGGAGAGACCCTACGCCATAAGGTCCTGCGTACTGGCCTTCCCCCCCGGCTTTCTGCCCGGCCGGGAATTCCTGGAGGCCCTTTACGACGCCCTGCAGAGCTGCCCCTGGGTGCAGGTGCGCCGCCTGGAGGACCTGAGCCGCGACCAGTTCCCCCTGGAGGGGGTAGCCGTCCAGGTACCGGAGAGTTCGGGAGAGACGTCGGATTATCCCGAGAGGTTGGCTCCGCTGCGCGACCGGGCACTCTCCTTCTCCGCCGCGGTGATCCCCGCCGACCACCCCCTTCCCGATGAGCTCGTCAAGTTGGTGCTTCTGGGCATGAACCACCGCTTCTCGGACGAGAGCGACCAGAACGCCACCCGCAACTTCCTCAACAGCCTGGAGGACTACCTCGCCGGATGGACTTCTCGCGTTAACATAGGCCGCAAGCGCTCCGTGACCCTTTCCGGCACCACCGGCAACCTGAGCGTGGATATAGTGAGTGAGCTCAACTTTCCCATCCGCGCCACCCTGAGAATGGAGAACCCCAACCTGAGCTTTCCCGAGGGCAACGTCCTGGAGATACAGGTGGAACCCAGGGAAAATCGTTATGTCCTCCCTATCAGCACCCACCGCCGTGGCTCCTTCCTGGTGGACATCGAGCTGGAGACCAACGGGTTGGTCCTGGACAGCACGACCATCACCGTGAACACCTCCATCATCAACACCTTGGCGGTCATCCTCCTGGCCTGCCTCCTGGGGATGGTGGGATTGGGCATGCTCGCGCGCCGGATGTGGCGTAATATACGCGGAGGCAAGCACGCGCGAAGGGAAGACAGAGGCTGAGACGGCGACAATCGGAGGAATGGCGGAGTCCGGGCCCGAAACGCAGGAAGAGGACGGCATGGAAGACGATTCCCTCTATCTCTCGCGGGACGAGCCGCAGGCTTTCGCCCGCAACGCCGGCATCATGGCCCTGGGGACGGCCCTCAGCCGCGTGACCGGTTTCCTCCGTTACGCCTCCCTGGCCTACGTCCTGGGGCTCACTCTCCAGTACGGGAGGACCAACCTCCCCAGCACCTACAACCTGGCCAACTCTCTACCCAACATGATCTTCGACCTGGTGATGGGAGGGATCATCGCCTCCCTCTTCATCCCCGTGTTCGTGGAGTACCTGAGTACCAGGTCGAAGGAGGAGGCCTGGTACGTCGCCAGCTCGGTCACCAACCTCTCGCTGATCATCCTGGGGGCGGTGACCGTGGCCGGCATCTTCGCCAGCCCACTCATCATCCGCCTCATGACCGCGTTCGGTTCCTACTCGGCGGGGGACGTCACCACCCGGGTAGTGAGGGACCAGGCGGCGTTCTTCCTGCGCTTCTTCCTGCCCCAGATCATCTTCTACGGGCTGAGCGCCATAATCGGGGGGCTCCTGAACGCCCACCGCCATTTCACCGCGCCGGCCTTCGCCCCCATCGCCAACAACCTGGTGGTCATCGGAACGGTAATCGTCTTCAACTTCCTCCCGGGGCCCCGGGACAACCAGCTCCACCTGGTGGTACTGGGAGTGGGCACAACCCTGGGTGTGGCGGCCCAGGCCCTGGTACAGGTGCCCGTGCTCCTGCGCATCGGGGTCCGCTACAGCCCTACCCTCGACGTCAGGCACCCGGCCATCCGCAAGATCGGCCGCCTCGCTTTGCCCCTCCTGGGTTATATCCTCCTCTGGCAGGTGGGAACCTGGTTCGTCTTCGCCCTGGCCATCAAGGTGGACGGAGGAGTGCCCTCCTACCAGTACGCGCAGCTCTTCTTCCAGCTCCCTTATGGGGTCTTCGCCGTATCCATCATCACCGCCCTCTTTCCGGCCATGAGCGAGCACTACGCGCTGCGGCGCATGTCCCGCTTCAAGGAGACGGCCAACCTGGGCCTGCGCGCCACGCTGCTGGTCATCGTGCCCTGCGCGGTGGTCTACCTCACGCTGAACAGGCCCATAATCCGTTTCCTGCTCCAGCACGGCTTCTTTAAATCGGGGGACACCGAGCTCCTCTCCGGCGTGCTCTTCTTCTTCGCCCTCGGGCTCATCCCCTACTCCATCGACATGCTCCTCACCAAGACCTTCTACTCCCTTCAGGACACCCGCACCCCCATGATCATCAACTGCTTCGTGGTGGCCGTGAACATCGTGGCCAATCTCTTCTTCTTCCGCTGGCTGGGAGTGAAGGGCCTGGCCCTCGGTTTCACCACCGCTTACGTCTTCTCCATGCTCATGGACGGGACCGTGCTCCGCCTACGCCTGGGCAGGATAGGGGGCAGAAAACTCGTTGTCACGCTGGTAAAGGCACTGGCCGCGGGTGGAGCCATGGCCCTGGTGGTCTACGCCACAAGGCACCTTGTCGAGGAGCTCCACCCCCACGCCGGGCTGTTCAGGGACCTGCTGCTCATGGCCCTCCCCTTGTTGAACGGGCTGGCCGCCTATCTCTTCCTCGCCCATGCGCTGCATATGGAGGAACTGGAAGCCCTCAGGCGGATGACCTCCCGTCTCCTGGAGAGGAGGCGGAGCGGGATGCGCCCGGGCTGAGCCGCAAGGGAGCACCATTCGAACCACAGGGTCGCTTTCCAGGGGAGGGTCCACGAGCGGGCCGGTCCCCGGCGGGCGGACATGGAATCCGCGTCCCGGAACCGTATCCTCCGGTCTAGCCACCGGCGGAATCGCCGGGCGAGGCCCTCTCCCGGGCACCCTTACCCAAAGGGACTCACCGGAGAGGGAAACGGGAGACTTCCGGGCCGCGGAAGGGGGAAGCCGCGGGATCAGGGTCCCGGTACCTATAAAGGGAAAGGGGTTCCCCGGTCGAAGTTTTTAGTGTTGCTGACGGCTTCTTGCATGCAACCTTCCGGAGAACGGAAAGCGGCGGTCTGGTGGGCGAAGGAAGGGCTGGAATGGACGGGGCAAGAATCCGGAGGTCCCTCTCCTCCCAGGAGGGGCAGGTATGGACTTACGTGTTGCGCATATTCCTGGCCGCCCTGATAATCGGGATCATCATCTCCCAGTGCGGACCGGTGATAGCCAACCACATCGCCACCCGCGGAACGGCCAAGGACGCCGCCGAGCTGGCCGCGGACACCTACCAGAAAAAGCGGGGGAACATGGATGAGGTCCGGTCCGAGGTGGCCAAGTTCCTCAACGAGAGAGGAGCGCGCCTGGACGGGGACATCAGCCTGGAGTACGACCAGGCGGGAAGGCCGGCCAAGATAGTCGTCCCCGTGCGCAAGATCGTCAACACCTTCTTCTTCCAGCACGTGGGTTATCTGTCCCCCTATACGGAAGCCAAGGCGGTAGGCGAGGAGGACCTCTTCTGACGGGAGACCACTGCCGGGCATAAGAAGGGCCGTTCTTCCGAACGTAGGCATATCGCGAGGCTCTTCCCCGCCCACCCGCAACCCGATCTGATTATCTGGAAGATATTGCCATATTCACGAAGCAAGGCTCCGCGGCCCGCAGCATAAGCGGGAACCTCCCCTTTCTTTTCGGGCACCACACCTGTGCTTCGATGCGGGCGAAAGCCCCTGCCGCGCATGTGCGCCATGTGGGCGCGCCTCCCACGAAGCTCAGAAGGAAGGACGCAATTCCTCCCGGCTGCGCTGGGGCACCTCCACGGGGCGGATGAGGACGATGTGGCTGCGGTTGATGTCGATGAAATCGGTTCGGAAGAGGAGCTCCCCGGTGTTCAGGTTGTACACCTCCACGTCCGTGAGGGCGAAAAAGGACTGCGTTTCCCTGGACTGCATGATGTCCGTCAATCTCGCTCCGGCGAAGATGTGCAGGTCGGCCAGGATACGATGAGAGGTGGTGTAGATCTCCACCCGGAGCTTTTCCTTTCTTGCGTGCATGTCGGACCTCCTGGACGCGTAACGAGAGCTGGCGATGCCGCCGGACTAAACCAATATACAACAAAGGGCGTGGTTTTACCTTCGGCTGCCCTTACGGAAGCCGTCCGAAGAGTGCGGGAGGAGGGACGAGAGGCCCTCCGCCAGCCAAGAGGCGGTGCGCCCAGTAGGAAGCGGCGAGCTCCAGGGCCAGGAGGAGAAAGGCGAGCGCGATGCGCGCGCGTAGCGCCTCCTCTCTCCTCCGTGGCCTGAGGAGGCAGATCAAAAGGAGGTTCAGGGACCAGAAGGTCCCCAGCATGGAGAGAAGCAGCTCCAGCTGCGCCACGCGGAAAAGGGAGGGTGGTCGCATTATGTAGAGAGGAAGGGCGACCAGCGGGACCACGGATACGAAGAGGATGTCCCGCCCCCCGCCCATGATGCGCCGCGAGGTGTCCTCCAACCATATCTCCCGGTTCATGAGGGCGGAAACCGGAACGGCGAGTCCGGCTCCTCCGGTAGCGCCGCTCAGAAAGCGCAGCAGGTTGGTCGACTCCCTCCACCCCAGGTAGCTGGTAAGTCCGTCCCAGGCCAGGAAGAGGATTCCCGCGACGCAGAGGGCGATGGTGGCGAAGGAGGGTATGCCCGCACTCCGCTCCCTCCGCAAAAGGCTCAGGGCCAGGAGAAGACCGAAGAAGGCGACGAACATCCCCGTATCCCTGGCGCACACGAAGAGAGGCCTCCCCCCGAAGGAGAGAAGGCGGTCCGTGCGTTGATGGCAGACGGCGAAACCCAGCTCCCACAGCCAGCGGTCCCAGAGGCACATCTCGTCTCCTTCAGGCCGCACCGGCGGAGTTATCCCCATCCCCTGCGCAGGTCAGGGAAACCAGTTCCTCCTCCAGCTCACGCCAGGGGGCGGTGAAAAAGCGGTGGAAGGGGGCTGGTAGAACATGGTAATCAATGCCTTCGATCAGATGGGAGAGATCGGCGGAATTATAGGTGTTCACGAAGAGAATCGGCTTCCCCCCGCTGGCGCCCCCAAGTCTCAATGCCGCCGCCAGCGCTTTTCCGGTATAGGTCCCCTCCAGCATCAGGCCCTCCAGCTCATGGGCTTCCCGTACCGCCTGCACGTCCTCGGGCGTGAGATAGGCGTAGCCCCTGCCCAGCTGGTCGCCTATGAAAAGAAGGTCGGAGGGCCTGGCCCGCGGGATCATGATGCCCGGGTCCATGCTCTTCAGGAGCCTCGCCACCGCGTTGGCCAGGCGCGACCACAGGAAGGGGTTGCAGTAGGCGGTCTCCACCACGCCGACACCCACCAGGCGGGAACCCAGGCCGGCCAGTTTCATCCCCACCCAAAGCCCAGCCGCCGTCCCGTGGGTGCCCATGGCCGTGACCACCAGTCCCGGATCCGGGAGCGAGCCCCGTTCCACCTGTTCAGCGATCTCCAACCCCGCGTTCACATACCCCAGGCATCCAAGAGCCGAGGACCCCCCGGGGCCCAGCCAGTAGACCTTCTCGCGCCTCAACAGATGGTAGATCCGCTCCCGCAGATAAGCCAGGGGTATCAGGGGAATGGATGAGGCCCAGCGCAGGCGCACGCCGAAACAAGCGTCCAGGAGGAGGTTGCGGCGCACATACTCCGCGCAGGGCTGGTCGAAGAGGAGGGCCACGGTCTTGAGGCCCAGCCTCCGGCCGTGCACCGCGGTGGCCAGCACGTGGTTGGAACCCGCCGCTCCCATGGTCATGACCACCCGGCAACCGAGGCGCAGGGCGTCCGCCAGGGTGAACTCCAGCTTGCGGACCTTGTTGCCCCCGTAATGCGGGGAACTCAGGTCATCCCTCTTGACGTAGAAGGGCGGCAACCCATGCTGCCGCTCCAGGGAAGACAGCCTCTCCACCGGAGTGGGCCATATCCCCAGCGAGACCCGGGGCAGGAATGCGCACAAGGCGGGGAAACGCCTGAAGAGAGGGAGTTCATCTTCCATCCCGGCTCACCACCTCGGAAGTGACCGAATATCCCTGTAGTAAAGATAAACCCCCCCGGCGCCCAACACCAGGAAGAAGAATCCGCCCCCGAGCAGGGAAGATGGGTAATCCCATCCCACACCCGGGGCCAGGTACCAGAGGAAACACCAAACTCCCAGCGGGAGATAAAGGGTTGAGACGATGAGGTACAGGTTGCGGCGTCTGCGGTACACCCCCAGGGGTATGGCCACGGTGAGCGAAAAAGCGAGGAGCAGAGCCGCGAACCAGGCTCCCCTTCCGGTGCCCGCGAGGTAAAGGGAGCACAGGGAGATACCGGCCGCGGCGACGGCAGCCAGCCCTCCCAGGCAGCCGGCGCGAAACCATTTCCCGGAACCACCGCGCCCCTCCCCGTTCCAGGCCGACATGAGGTGGTGGCACCGGGCGCACAGGAACCTCCCGCCGGGAAACTGCGGAGGAAGACGTATCGTCCTCCCGCATCCCGTGCATGCGGCGGTGAGGGCTTGGGTTTCCACCCCATGCGGAGTGCCCTGAACATCCGCGTCCTCGCGGAGGCCGGTCATCGCCGCGCGCCTCCTCCGTCCTCCTCGACTCCCTCACCCCCGGCAACGGCCCCCGCCCGGCGCAGAAGCTCCCGGAAAAGCTCCTCCGAGGGGTCGAACTCCACCTCCACGGCCCGATTGGAGCAGAGGAGGGAGCACCTGCCGCAACCCTTGCACTTTTCCGGGTCTATGAAGGCCCTCCCCCCGCGAAGCTCAACCGCCCCCACGAAACAAGCTTCCACGCAGGTCCCGCATCCGGCACAGCGTTCCCCCACCCTCACGCGTACCGAATCCAGCCGGCGTATGGCCCGCTTGAACTCCGGGGCCGCATGGCGCATGTCCGTGCGCACCAGACAGCAACAGTCGCAGCAGAAGCACACCACCAGGAAGCGCTTGAACTCGCGCAGCACGCCGAGGCTGGCGGCGTCGAACCATATGCGGCCGATCATGCCCGTGAGCCCGGCCCGCGCCGCTCTCTCCACATGGGCCAGACATTCCTCCACCGAGGCTCGGTGGCCCAGGGAGGGATGGAGGTGGGCGGCGGCCTCTCCCAGGAAGATACATCCTATATCCCGGGGATATTTGCTGCAGCCTTCGCGGTTCCGGCAGATGCATCCGTCATGGATGAAGCGGTGTGAGGAGGCCCGGATGAGCTCGGCGAGGGCCTGGCGGGGCAGCACCGTGCTCTCCGGGAGAGGAATGTCCTCGGACACCGGAAGGAAGGTCACCTGGAGGACCTTCTCGTCCACGAGGGGAGCGAAAAGCCGCCGAAAGGGCGGATAGGGGCTGAGCTTCTTGACCAGGTGGGTGAAAGGCCACAGGGAGAGAAACCCCTTCACCACCCCTTTTGGATATCCCATACCTCCTCCGCTTGCCGACCACTCCCTTCCAGGCGCTTTCTCCCATTATGGGCCGACTCCCGCGGGCCCGGCAACCCGGGCGCAAGGTTCACGCCATCTCACACGGAGCGAGCCATGGGCGATGGGTACCCGGGTTCGGGAGCAGGACGGGCACTCCTATTGCTTGCCGCGCGACAGGAAGGGGCAGGCCGGACATATGCGAATCCCCCTTGCGCTTTCCTTGCGGCAAGAACGAGTGGAGCGAATGAACTGGGGAAGAAGTGGAGGATCACTCAACCTCCCATGCCCCCTTTCCCCCACAATGGGAGGCGGAGAGGATGGCCGATCGGTCTGGGCTCTCCCTCAACCGGTTGGTGAGTGGGGCGCGGGGAAAGGGGCGAGGGATTCCAGAGACAGCGGGCCGGGACAAGGCCTTGAGGTGGCCCGTCGCGAGGCGCAGCGAGGGGAGGGCGGCGCGCCCTTGTTGCGGCACGGACAAAGGGTTATCAACAAGGATGAGTTTCTCTATAATATGGGGATGTCGGGGTGTGGCGCAGTTTGGTCAGCGCGCGGCGTTCGGGACGCCGAGGTCGGAGGTTCAAATCCTCTCACCCCGACCATTTTCTTCTCCTCTCCGGCGTGAAGGAACCGGCGCCCGCCGCTTCCCGGGAGCCGCGGCAGCGGGACCGTCCCTTTCCCGCCAGGGAAGCGATCCCGGGACCCTCGGCCTCGAGCGGCTCTTCGGCATATGAACCGTCTCGAAAGGACACCGCGTCCCCCCGGAAACCATTCCGGCAGCGGTCGCAGGGGGATTTCCGGGCAGTGGAGCCATCTCATATCGCGCCCGTATTCGCGTATGATGAGGGTTTGTAGTCACAGGGGATTCCCCGGCAAGGGGAGCCACCTCATTGGGGACCGCGGCCGGAGCAAGGCATCCCCGCCGCTCCCGCCCGGCGCGGAAAGGGCCTTAACTTCCTTAAACGGTGCGGCGTTAATATAATTGGTGCGTATCCGGCGGGTATCGGCATTTAAAAAGGGGAGAATGGCCATCCGCGTCCGGAAAACGGATATCCGTCTCCCCGGCCGAACCCCGAGCCCACGAGAGGGAGGAGATTGGGATGACCACGCCCCTTGACGGAATCCGCATCCTCGATATGTCGCAGCTCTATCCTGGTCCGCTGTGCACCATGATCCTGGCCGATCTGGGCGCGGAGGTCATAAAGGTGGAGCCGCCGGGCACCGGCGACCACGCGCGCGCCTACCGTTTCCTCTTCAACCAGATAAACCGCAACAAGAAGAGCCTGGCTCTGAACTTGAAGCACCCCAGGGCCCAGGAGGCCTTCCGCCGCCTGGCCGCAGGAGCAGATGTGGTGGTGGAGGGTTTCCGGCCCGGAACCACCGCCCGCCTGGGCGTGGATTACCAGACGCTGCGGGAGATCAACCCCCGCCTCATCTACTGCTCCATAAGCGGATTCGGGCAGGACGGGCCTTACCGCGACCGTCCCGGTCACGACATCAACTACCTGGCCATGGGGGGCGTTCTGGGGCTCACCAGGGACAGGGAGGGAAGGCCGGTGGTCCTGGGTTTCGAGGTGGCGGACATCGTCTCCGCCCTGAACTCGGTCATCGGGATACTGGCCGCGCTCCAGGCTCGAGAGAGGACCGGCGAGGGGCAACTGGTGGACATCTCCATGCTGGACTGCGCGGTCGCCCTGCTCTCCAACAGCCTGGGCCCATACCTGGAGACCGGGGAGCTCCCAACCGTCAACCCTTTGCATGCCACTCCCCATTACGGGATCTTCGAGACCTCCGACGGAGAATACCTGGTCATCGGGATAGCCCACGAGGACTGGTTCTGGGACGAACTCTGCGAGGTCCTGGGCATGGAGGACGCCAAAGGCCTGAACGTCTTCCAGCGCATCATGGACTGCGAACGTCTTCTTCCCCGCGTGCGGGATGCCGTGCGCTCGCGAACCCTTGCGGAGTGGATGGAACTGATGGCCGATAAGGACATCCCCTACTGCAACCTGCCGGGAATTGACGAGGCCCTCGACGACCCCCAGGTACGTCACCGCCGCATGATAGTGGAGGTAGGGGAAGGAGAGAGGCGCGTGCGCCTTCTCGGAAGCCCCTACAAGCTCTCCTCCACCCCTCCCCGTTTTCAGCTTCCCCCTCCTGAGCTGGGAGAACACACCGAGGAGCTCCTGCTGGAGGCCGGGTTCACGCGGGAGGAGATCTCCGAGATGAGGGAGGAGAAGGCCGTATTCTGACCTTGGCGGCGGAACGGAGGGGAAGCGCCCGCCGGGGAGGATGAGGACCGGAAAAGTGGGCCCGCGATTCCCCACGACATACACCAAAGCGTCTCTCGCTTCCGTTTCAGGGGGAGGGTAACCCGAAAACGGGTAGGGAGAGGAAGGGAAAACAGCCGGAAAAATTCCCGAAAAAGTTTGCGGAGAGGGTGGGTATCGGATAAAATTTGCAGCAACCCGGTTATTAATCAAGCAAGAGGGCGAGGGAATTGCCGATGGTGAAGATCCTGGGAATCGCCGGTAGTCCGCGCCAGAACGGCAACACCTCACTCCTGCTCGAGGAGGCGCTCAAGGGTGCGCGTGCGGCCGGCGCCACGGTGAACAAGATCGTCGTCTGCAACCGGGAGATCAACCCCTGTCTGGGATGCGGCTGGTGCCGGCGCAGCGGGGCCTGCCAGCAGGAAGACGCCATGGAAAAGATCTACGGGCTCACCCTCTCCAGCCACGGGATAATACTCGCCGCCCCCGTGTATTTCAATTCCCTCAACGCCCAGACTAAGGCCCTCATCGACCGCCACCAGTGCATATGGGCACGCAAGGAGATCCTGAAGGAGGAGATAACCGACCCCGACACACGCCATGCCCGCAGGGGGCTCTTCCTGTCCACCGCCGGAGCCGACGACCCCCACGCCTTTGACGGGGCCATCAAGGTCGTGGATTCCTTCTTCCGCCTCCTGGACATCGAATACTATCACCGCCTTCTCTTCTTCCGCATGGGAGAAAGAGGAGCCGTGAGGAACCATCCCACGGCGATGCGCGACGCCTACTCTGCCGGGGAGCAGCTCGTCGCCGAGATAAGCCGGAGCCTCGGCGATACGCGCTCCTGAAGCCCGCCAACGGGTCTCCCCCACTTCCCCCCGTTGAGGAACACAAAGCCAGGCCATCCCGAGCGGAGGAAGCTCGAGCCGTGTAAGGGTCACGGTAGAGGCAGGTGAGGAAGAGATGGTCGACCGCCGGCGCGCGTCACGAAGAGTTTCCAACGCTTTAAACGTCATCCATGCCGCGGAGAAGAAAACCATAGTGCAGGCCGTCTCCCGCTTGAACCTTTGCCCCCCAGCAGCGCTTCCATGTACATGCTTCGCAAAAACCCTGGGGCAGGTTCGCTGAAAGGTGCACTGCCTTTAAGGTCCGCCGGCCTCCCTCAAGGTCTTGGCCAAGTAACCCTCATGATGCGGAGAAAGCGACTCTTTTTAAAATATTTTTATATTATTGAATAAATTATTTTATAATAGCCTTGAGCGGGCGGGAGGCGGATTCCTCATTTTATAATAGCCTTGAGCGGGCGGGAGGCGGATTCCTCATTTTATAATGGCCTTGAGCGGGCGGGAGGCGGATGTCTCGCGGAGGGTTAGGCCGCCCTGGATGTCAAGTCCCGCTTTCGCCCCCGGCGAAAGGTTCGTCCGGCGCGAAAAGCGGCGCCTCGACGCCCCCGAACTGCGCGGGTACCCGCCAGGCGCATGGGGAAGGCCGGGAGACATGGAAGGCTGCCTGTCGAGGATATCCGGGTGGGGGCCCGTCCGGAGAGCCGAAGCGGCCGGAGCCGCTCCCGGTGGGCCGGCGGGAGCGCGGAGCGGAAAGGACGTAGGCGGATGGCGGAGGAAAAGGTAAGACTCACTCTCCTTTCCAGTAAATCGGGGTGAGCGGCCAAGGTGGGTCCGGAGGACCTCAGAAAGGTCTTGCGCCTCCTACCCCCAGGCGAGCTGCGGGAGGAGATCCTGGTGGGGCTGGACACCCCTGACGATGCCGCCGTCTACCGGCTGGACGGGGAAAGGGCCCTGGTGCACACCCTGGACTTCTTCACCCCCATCGTGGACGACCCTTACCGGTTCGGGCGCATAGCAGCGGCCAACGCCCTGAGCGACATATACGCCATGGGAGGGACTCCCCTTTCGGCCATGAACATCGTCTGCTTTCCCTGCTCCCTGGGGATGGACATGCTGGCCGAGATCCTGCGTGGCGGCCACGACGCGGTACACGAGGCGGGCGCCGTCGTCCTTGGCGGCCACACCGTGGATGACGATGAGCCCAAGTACGGGCTGGCGGTCACCGGCATGGTCCACCCCGGGCGCATGTTGACCAGAAAGGGAGCCCGCCCGGGTGACGCCCTCGTTCTCACCAAGCCTCTGGG
The DNA here is from genome assembly GCF_015711935.1 of Candidatus Solincola tengchongensis. Lineage (NCBI taxonomy): Bacteria > Bacillati > Actinomycetota > Candidatus Geothermincolia > Candidatus Geothermincolales > Candidatus Geothermincolaceae > Candidatus Solincola > Candidatus Solincola tengchongensis. The sequence goes on along the minus strand of NZ_JACVJJ010000022.1, from coordinate 22,307 downwards.
GACGGGCATCCTCGCCACCGCCCTGAAGGCGGGCTTCTTGTCCGAGGAGGAGATGGAGGAAACCGTGGAGGGGATGGCCGCGCTCAACCGGGAAGCCTCCCTTGCCGCCCTTGCCGCCGGGGCCCGGGCCTGCACCGACGTCACCGGTTTCGGCCTTCTCGGGCATCTCTTCGAGATGCTCCCCGAACAGGGGCTGGCCTGCGAGATCTCCATAAGCTCCATACCTCTTTATCCCCGAACCCGGGAGATGGCCGCCATGGGGATGATACCGGCGGGCGCCCATCGTAACCGCGACTTCCTGGCCGGAAGGGTGGAGTTCGACGTGAGCGTGGGAGAGGTGGACCGCGACATCCTTTACGATCCACAGACCTCCGGGGGATTGCTGGTGGCCCTGCCCCCCGACAAGCTGGAGGAATTCAGGGCCTCGCTCCCGGAGGGGCAGAGGTGGTTCCGTATCGGCGAATTCTTCGCCCGCTCGAGTCCGATCATAAAGATAAGCGCCTGAATCCCGGCTCACGGGTCGGCCGGTATCACGCCGCGGGAGAGGACCGGAGGGCCGGCGGAGAGACGACCCGCCCGCTTCGGGCCTTTCGGGTGGTGAAGAGCCGCCCTTGCGCTCCAATGGCTCCCCATTGGGTAAGGGAATGAGCCCGGGGGCCCTGCCTGAAGGCAAAGGCGGTAAGGGAACGGTACGGCCCGAGCCGTTATCCGGGATTCGAGCCCGCGTGGGGAGAGGATACGATGCGACGAGGTTAAAGGAGGGGACATGGAGGAAGTGGTGGATGCCCGGGGCCTGCCCTGCCCCACCCCGGTGGTGAAGACCAGGGAAGCCCTGCAACGCGGCTGCCAGCGTCTGGAAGTGCTGGTGGACAACCCCACGGCCAGGGACAACGTCACCCGCTTTGCCGCCTCCCAGGGGTGCAGCGTGGAGGTGAGCGAGGAGGACGGCATGTTCCATCTGTACATAATGAGGGAGGGTGGGCCGGAGGAAGCCGCGTGCGCAACCGCGACCGCGGAAAGCCCTTCGCCCTCCGGGGAGAAAAGGGTGGTGGTCCTCTCCTCGGACGTCATGGGCCGGGGTGAGGAGGAACTGGGAAGGATACTCATGAAGGCCTTCCTGAACACCCTGGCGGAGAGCGAAAGGCGGCCCTGGAGGCTGGTGCTCTTCAACCGCGGCGTCCTTCTGGCGGTGGAGGGCGCGGACACCCTCCCCGCCCTCAAGGAACTGGCCTCCCGGGGCGTGGAGGTCCTGGTCTGCGGAACCTGCCTGGATTATTTCGGAGCCAAGGACAAGGTGGCGGCGGGCACGGTGAGCAACATGTTCGAGATACTGGAGACCATGCTGGTGGCCTCCAATTCGGTAACCGTCTAAAATAAATGCGTCCCGCGACGGCAGGAGGAAAGGCCTCTGGGAGTCATTCGGGTGCGCGGCGAGCGCCCTTCAAGCGGTCCAGGGCGGAAGGGTCGGGAGGTGGGAAAGGGCGCCTTTCGAGAATCTCCCAGGGGGGCGAAAGCCCGGTTCACGCTCACCATTCGACCCTACGCGACGAAGAGGACGCCTGAGGGGCAGGTTAAGGATGGTGTCCGAAATCCACATAATACCGTGCATATGAGGGGAAAGAGGACGAAAGGCGGGAGACATGGCGGGTAACGAGGAGGTAAAGAAGGACTACCTGCGGCGGCTGTCCTCAGTGAACGACCTCATCCAGGCCTTCTACCGCAGCCGTATGGCGGGAAACCGCACCATCCCCCGCGAGCTGATAACCGAGGCCTCGCGCGCCGTCCTGGAGGGAGTGAGGGAGGCCATCCTGGCCGCCCGCGATGAGATGTCCCTGCAGAACATCAGCACGGACACCGAGGAGCTGGTCTCCATGGTGGAGAAAGAGGTCGAGGAGCGGATGAGGCCCAGCTTCCGCCGTGTGATCAACGCCACCGGAGTGGTGGTGCACACCAACCTGGGACGCTCCATCCTCCCCGCGGCGGCCATCGAGGCCCTGCGGACCGCCGCCGCCCACTACAGCAACCTGGAGTTCCGGCTCGAGGACGGAACGCGGGGCTCCCGCCAGGTGCACCTGCGCAGAATCCTGTGCGAGCTGACGGGGGCGGAATCCGCCCTGGTGGTGAACAACAACGCCGCGGCCGTCCTCCTGGCCCTCACCGCCCACGCCAGGGACCGCGAGGTCATCGTGAGCCGCGGCCAGCTCATAGAGATAGGGGGCTCCTTCCGACTCCCAGAAGTCATGGCCCAGAGCGGCGCCCGGCTGGTGGAGGTGGGGACCACCAACAAGACCTACCTGGAGGATTACCGGAAGGCCATCACCAGCGAGACCGCGGTTATCATGCGCGCCCATCCCAGCAACTACCGCATCCTCGGCTTCACCGCGGAGGTTGACCTCGCGGAACTGGCCTCCCTGGCCCACGAATACGGGCTCATCCTCCTGGACGACCTGGGGAGCGGGGTCTACGTGGACCTCTCCCGTTTCGGCCTCTCACCCGAGCCCACCATCACCGATTCGCTGCGAGCCGGGGCGGACCTGGTGTGTTTCAGCGGGGACAAACTCCTGGGAGGGCCCCAGGCGGGCATCATCCTGGGCCGCGAGGAACTCGTGGATGCCATGGCCAAGCATCCCCTGGCCCGAGCCCTGCGTGCGGACAAGCTCACCGTTGCCGCCCTGGAGGCCACCCTGCGCCTCTACCTGGACCCGGAACGCGCCCTGGCGGAGATACCCACCCTAGCCATGATCACCGCCGACCCGGAATCCCTGCGCGAGAGAGCCGAGCGCTTGGCGGGGAAACTTTCGTCCGCCTGCCCCGATCTGAGGGTGGAGGTGGTGGAGGACGTCTCCCGGGCCGGTGGGGGATCCCTTCCCCTGGAGGACCTGCCCACCTGGGTGGTGGCCGTGGAGTCTTCCCGCCTGAAGGTGAACCGGCTGGAGGAGAGGCTCCGCCGCCACGACCCCCCGGTCATCGGGCGGATAAAGGAGGAACGGTTCCTCCTGGACGTGAGAACCCTGAGGGATGAGGAGCTCTCTCTGGTGGTGGAGGCTTTCCGGTCCTCTGCGGGGCACGAAGAGGGCTGAACGGGAAATGAAGAACTTCATCATAGGGACCGCCGGGCACATCGATCACGGAAAGACCGAACTGGTCAAGGCCCTGACCGGGACCGACACTGACCGCCTCAAGGAGGAGAAGGAGCGGGGCATCTCCATCGAGCTGGGCTTCGCCGAGTTGAAGCTGCCCAACGGCACCACCGCCGGAGTGGTGGACGTGCCCGGCCACGAGCACTTCGTGAAGAACATGCTCGCCGGGGCCACCGGATTCGACATGGTGCTCCTGGTGGTGGCCGCCGACGACGGGGTCATGCCACAGACCGTGGAACACCTGGCCATCGTGGACCTCCTTGGAGTGTCCGACGGGGTGGTGGCCATCACCAAAGCGGACCTGGTCGAGGAGGACATGCTGGAGCTGGTCAGGGAAGACGTGGGCGAGGCCCTCCGGGGCACCGTCCTGGAGGGCGCGGAGGTGGTGGTCACCTCCAGCCGTACCGGAGAGGGGCTGGACGAACTCCTCCAGGCCCTCTCCCGTGCCGCGGAGAGGGTGCGCGCGCGCGACAGCGAGGGTCCCTTCCGCCTCCCGGTGGACCGTGTCTTCACCCTGCGCGGCATAGGCACGGTGGTCACCGGTACCCTCTGGGAAGGGAGCGTGGCCGACGGAGAGGAGGCCGTTGTCCAGCCCCGGGGAAAGCCCGTCCGGGTGCGCAACGTCCAGGTGCACGGGGAGGAGGTGGAGAGGGCCTACGCGGGCCAGCGGGTGGCCATGAACCTACCCGGTATCTCCAAGGAGGAGATAGCCCGCGGGGACGTGATAGTCTCGCCGGGCCACCTCCGGCCCACGCTCATGGCCGACGCCAGCCTCCACCTCCTGCACAGCGCGCCCCAGCCGCTGAGGAACCGTGCCCGCGTCCGCTTTCACCACGGCACCAGCGAGATCATGGCCCGGGTGGTCCTTCTGGGAGGCCGCGAGGAGCTCCCCCCGGGTGAGAGCCATCCGGTGCAGCTGCGCCTGGAGAGGCCGGCCGTGCTCCGCTATGGCGACCGCTTCATAATCCGCAGCTATTCGCCCATCACCACCATAGGCGGTGGCCGCATCCTGGACTCCCATCCCCGCAAGCACCGCCATCATCAGATGGAGGTGCTCGAGGAGCTCGAGGTCCGGGGGCGCGGGGATCCCGCGGAACTCCTCCTCCTGGCCCTGGAGGAGAGAGGTCTCCCCATGTCCCTCGCCGCTCTGGTGGAAAGGCTGGAATTGAAGCCCGGAGACGTGGAGGGAGCGGTCCGGGAGCTTGTGGCCCAAGGGAGACTCGTGGAGATAACAGGGGAGAGCGGCCCTCTCTACCTGAGCCCCTCCCTGTTGAGCGACCTGCTGGACACCATGGTAAGGCTGGTGGAGGAGCTGCATGCCGCCAACCCGCTCAAGGCGGGGGTGGAGAAAGAGGTGCTGCGCCAGCGCCTGGGTGAGCGGGTGGTAAAAGGAAGGAATTCCCAATTGCCCGCCGAGGAGTTTCTGGCCCTCCTCAGGGCGGCGGAGAAGGAGAGCCGCCTGGAAACGGAGGGTGGCAAGATAAGGGTCAAGGGGAAAGGGAGAGCGCTGGGGGAGAGGGAAAGGGCGCTCCTGGAGGACCTGAACGCCCTCATCCGGGAGGGAGGGTTCTCCCCTCCCCTGTTCAAGGAGCTGGGAGAAAGGCTGGGGTTGGACCGCAACCGCCTCCGGGACCTTCTGAACATCCTCCTGGAGGAGGGCAGGATAGAGCAGGTGAACCCGGAATATTATCTGGCCGCGGGAAAGCTGGCCGAGGCGGAGGAAAAGGTCCTGGCCTTCCTCGCCGAGCGGGAGAGGCTCTCCGTGGCCGACCTGAGGGACATGCTGGGCGCCAGCCGGAAATATGCCATACCCCTCCTCGAGTACATGGACCGGAAGAGGATCACCCGTCGGGAGGGGGATTTCCGAGTGTCCTTCAAATCCGGTCGGAGGTGAAACGCGGTGCAAAAATCGGCGAGGGATCGTGAACCCTGCTTTTCGACATGGGCCTCGCGCCCTCATATACCGGAGCGCGCCATGGAAGGAAGGGGTGTGAAAGGCACGGCGATACCGGTCCGCCGGGCGCGGACCGGAAGCCCGGACGGACCCTCTCCGAGGCTCACTTTCCATCATCCGATGTTCATCGCCGCCCCGGCGAGGGAGAAACGAAAACCGTCCTTTACAAGACGAACCGTGGGTAATAATTTTTATTCGGAGATGCATCCGTCCTGGTGGGCGGCCCGGTCTTCAAAACCGGTGCGGCGTCGTAACGGGCGCCGGGTAAGTTCGATTCTTACGCATCTCCGCCATTTTTTATTCCCGCCCCTGTTGCATCCGGGGCTTTTCCATGGAGGTCCGGCATGAACACCAGGAGCCTGCGCGTCTTCGCCGAGGTGGCCCGCACGGGGAGCTTCTCCACCGCCGCCCGGAACCTGGGGCTCACCCAGCCCGCGGTGAGCTTTCATATCCGTTCCCTGGAGAAGGAATACGGCTGTGTTCTGGTGGACCGGTCCCTGGGGCGCTGCCGGTTGACCGAACCCGGGCAGGCCCTCTTGAGGCATGCCCAGCGCATACTGAAGGTGGAGGAGGAACTTTCGCGCGAGATGGAGGGGAGGCGGGGCGAACCCAGCGGCACCCTGCTCCTGGCGGCCAGCAATATCCCCGGGGAATACATCCTGCCCCGCGTGCTCTCCCGATATCGCCTCCGTTATCCCCTGGTGGAGCCCCGCCTGGAGGTCACCGATACCCGCGGCGTCCTGGACCTGGTGAGGGCGGGGGAGGTGGACCTGGGCTGCGTGGGATCGCGCGACGACGAGGAGCGGCTGGAGTACGGAAGGCTGTGCCCCGACCGCCTGGTATTCATCGCTCCCGGTAATCATCCCCTGGCCACCCGGAAACGGGTGAAGGTCGACGACCTCTCCGGGGAGACCCTCATCCTCAGGGAGGAAGGGTCCGGGACCCGCTCCCACATGCTCCGCATACTCTCCGAGCTGGGGCTGGAAATCTCCCACCTGGACTGCCTGGTACTGGGGAGCACCATGGCCGTTATCCAGGCCGTGGCTGCGGGGGCGGGGATATCCGTCTCTTCCCTGTGGGCGGTGGAGCCGTATGCGCGGCTGGGAAAGGTCCGCGTTCTCGCCTTGTCCGGCGCGGATCTCAGGCGCGACTTCCACTATGTCATCCTGCGGCGCAGGCCAAGCACACCCGCGGTGGAAGCCCTGGTGCAGGTCATCGAGGAGATGCGCCCGGAACTGGAGGACGAACTGGCCTCCTTTGTCGGGCCTCCGGACCGGGGGTAGGCTGATTTCTCAAAGCCATGAACACGCAGAGCCAAGACCTTCGCCTCGCGAATGGGAAGGATGTTTAGCCCTTTGAGGAGAGATTTTTTGACCTTTAAGCCTTGGGGATCATCGCCAATGGGCAGGTATCTAATGGAAAGCCGCGTCGATCGTTCCCCCTAAAGAAGGCCTTCTCTCACGGATGTGTCGGATAAACGGTCAGAGTGCCGGAAAGTTGCCCGACACCCCTCGAGCGGATATGGTCCGGAGCTAAATGAAGACACGTATCCGAACGACAAACAGGGGAAAGGAGCTGCAAGGCCGGCCTGATGGTCTCCCTCGATATCCCCTGCCACGGATGGAAAAAGAGCTGGCATTTTATGGCAGTTGATGTTCGTTTCCCGCCTTTCCGGCTTGGAGCCCTGCCCTCACCCCTAGGCCGGATCGCCCGACCTTCGCCTCTACCGGTCTTCCAGCCAGGCAGCGAAAAAGCTCCCCGCGGGCGCGGGTATGTGGAGGTGTGCGCGGGAGGAAAGCGCCGTACGGGCGGGGTCGACCACCACCAACCTGGCACCGGTCTCCAGAGCCAACCGGGGCACCATGGCCGCGGGATAGACCACCCCCGAGGTCCCCAGCACAAGCATGAGGCGGCATCGTCCTGCCTCCTCAAGGGCCTGGTTGAGCTCTCCCGCGGGAAGGCCTTCCCCGAAGAGGACCACGTCGGGGCGCGTCCTGCCCCCGCACCTCATGCAAGGTTCAGCATATCTGCGTAGGGCCTCCAGCAGCCTGCGCCTTGTCATCGCCTCACGGAGGCCCTCCAGGACCGCCAGCGCTCTCTCCCGTTGTACCTCCACCCTCGCCCCGCACCGCGTGCAGCGCAGGCGAAAGGCGTTGCCGTGCAGCTCAATAACCCGCCTGCTCCCTGCCGCCTGGTGCAATCCGTCGATGTTCTGGGTGATCACCGCATGTAGGCGACCCTCCATTTCCAGCCGGGCCAGAGCCAGGTGACAGGGATTGGGTTCGGCCCGCAGGAGGGTACCCAGCACGCCGGAGGCCAGAGCGGCCACCCTCCGCGGCCGGGCGAGGAAGGCCAGCGCCAGGCCGGGCAGGTTACCGTACAAGGCTGGTGGGAATTCCTTCCAAATGCCCTCCCGTCCCCGGAAGGTGGGAATCCCGCTCTCCTCGGAGACTCCCGCCCCGGTGAAGGCCACCGTGTAGGGAGAAGCGTCCAGCAATTCCTCCAGCGCCGAGAGACTCTCGTCCATGGCCGTACGTGAAGAGGGCCTCATGTCCGTCAACGGCATACACCAAGTAGAGGATAATCGACGGAGAGCCTTTATTCCACGCCCCTCACGATCACGGCCGCGGAGCAGCCCCTCGATTTCCTCAAGCTCGAAAACGCCTGCCGAAACTGCAGGACGCCGGTGAAGCGGGGCGCGTATGCGCAGTTTTGGTTGAGGCGCGGTGATTATTGGTAAGTATTACCAACAGGATAGGGAAGAATCGACGTCAGGGGGTCGTGGTTTCCTTTATCCCCTCCAGGAGGGCCCTCATCCCCTCCGTGTAGTGGACCTCACCGGAGGCGTCCACCAGGAGACACTCCAGTCCCCGTGATTTCACCCACTCCAGGCCTTGGGGGTATCCCATGACGAAGACGGCGGTGGAGAAGGCATCGGAACGCGCCCCATCATCCCCGCCCACCACGGTGACCGAGACCACCCCCCTGGCTGGATAACCGGTTCGCGGGTCGAGAATGTGATGGTAGCGCACACCCTGATACTCGAAGAAGCGCTGATAATCCCCGGAGGTGCTCACGTAGGTCTCGCCGGGCAGAAGGAGGGTGGCCAGGTAGTCCTCTCCCCGCGGATCCAGGATGCCGATCCTCCACAGGGGACCGCCGGCGCTTCCCGGCTTCTCCCCCAGGGTGAGGTCGGTACTTATCATGCTTATATAACCGGATCTGACGCCCCGGGATTGGAGTATCTCCGCCGCCCGGTCCAGCGCGTATCCCTTGGCCAGCCCACCCACGTCTATGACCACGCCCGGCTGGAGGAAACGGACGGTGTGGGCCGCCTCGTCCAACTCGAGCTTATCGGAGCCCACCAGCTTGAGTGCGGCGGCGACCTCCGCATCGCCGGGGGGAGGTTCGCCCCTCGCTCCCCTGCCCAGGACGTCCCAAAGGTCCACCAGGGGACCCACGGTTATGTCGAAAGCCCCCTCGCTCTCCCGGTAGATCTCCACACCGGTGGCGATGACCTTCCACAGGTCCTCGGAAACGGGTACCGCCTCCCGCGCCGCCGCATCGTTCAGCCTGGAGAGTTCGCTCTCCGGGTCGTAACGGTCGAACACGTTATCCAGGCGCTGCAATTCCCGGAATGCCTCATCCACCGCACCCTCCACCCGTGCCTGGTCCTTCCCGTAGGCGGTTATGGTCACGTAATCCTCGAGGACGAACATGGTGCGCTGGTAGGGTTCCCTCGAATACCCCGGGTTGATGAGCTTGACGCCGAGAAATGCCGTTCCCACAAGGGCCAGAAAGACCACGGTCACTATCAAAGTGTCGCGACGGTTCCTGCGCCCAAGGGTCTCCCGCTCCAGATCCTCCCGTCCTTCCATGGTGGGTAGTATAACAGAACCGGGGGCATAAGGACCCGAGGCTCCTCAATCCGCTGCCGGCCCATCAGTCGTCGGAAGCTGGGGTGAGGCCCTTTTCTCCTCTCCGCCCCACGTACCTCACCGCGAGCTCCAGGAGGAGAACGTGCACCGCAGCGATGCCCAATGCCTGCACCAGGACAGGGAGGGAGGGCAGGAAGAGTTGGAAGAAGTTCCCAAACCAGGGCAGGAACAGGATGCCGGTGAAGGCTCCTCCCATTACTGCGGTCAACCCACCTTTCCAGGTGAAGATCGGCCGGGAGAGATGGGCCAGCACGGCCAGCCCCACACAGGTCAGGACGATGACCGCCGTGGTCCTGACCTCTCCGTCCGGAATGCGGTTGGAGTGGGCCATGGCCACGGCGGTGAAGGTGGCCGAGGTGGCGATGACCCCGGCGGGAAGAGAAAAGAGCATCACCCGGCGGAGAAGGCCCGGGCGGTAGCGCCGTCTGCTGGGGGTGAAGGAGAGGATGAATGCGGGTATCCCGATGGTCAGGGAACCTACCAGTGTGATGTGCCTGGGGAGCAAGGGAAAAGGCCAGCGGGCAAGGGAGATCACCAGGGCCAAAAGGGCCACGTACACCGTTTTGGTTAAGAAGAGGTTGGCCACCCTCTCCATGTTGGCCATCACCCTGCGACCCTCGGCCACCACCCTGGGAAGGGTGGAGAACTTCCCGTCCAGGAGCACCAGCTGGGCCACTGCTTTGGTGGAAGGAGCCCCCGACCCCATGGCTATACCCAGATCCGCCTCCTTGAGGGCCAGTGTGTCGTTCACGCCGTCCCCGGTCATGGCCACCACATGGCCCCGGCCCTGCAGGGCAAGGACCATCTCCCGCTTCTGCTCCGGCACCACCCTTCCGAAGACCGACCTCTCCTCCAGGACGGCGGCCATCTCCTCCCGCGTGGTGGGAAGCCCTCGGGCGTCGACTGGCTCCTCCGCCCCTGGGACACCCACCCGCAGGGCTACATCGGCCACGGTGAGCGGGTTGTCCCCGGAGATGACCTTTATACCCACGCCCTGCTCCCGGAAATAGGCCAATGTCCGGGGGGTGTCCGTACGTATCTTCTCCACAAAGGACAGGAGGGCCATGGGACGAAGGTCGCGGGGGAGGTCCCCGCCTTCGCGCAGCCGCTCGTCAGTCCGCGCCAGCATGAGCACTCGTAGGCCTCGCCTAGCCAGCTCCTCCACCTCCGCTGAGAGCTCCCGGGCTCCCTCTCCTCCAGCCTCACATGCCTTGGCGAGGAGTATCTCCGGAGCGCCCAGAACCCAGGTCCCCCGCCCCTGGAATTCCACCGCGCTCCACTTGCGCTCCGAGGAGAAGGGAACCACACTGGCGAGTTCCCATCCCTCCGCGTGGGGAAAGGCCTCAAGGAGGGCGGAAAGAGTGGCGTTGCGGTCCGGCAGGGTCCGGATCAACGCCCCCAGTGCATCCCGTGTCCAGCGCTCGTCACCGAGGTATCGCACCTCCTGGAGAAACAAGGTGCCCTCGGTGAGGGTACCCGTCTTGTCCAGGCAGACCACGTCCACCCTGGCCAGCCCCTCCACGGCGGGAAGCTCCTGGACCAGCACGTTGCGCCTCGCGAGCGCCGCGGCGCTGACGGCGAAGACGAGGCTGGTGAGCAGGATCAGACCCTCCGGAACCATGCCCACCAGGCCAGCCACCGAGGAGATGACCGCCTCCCGCAGGGAAAAATGAGTCAGCAACTGACTGGCGACGAAGACCGAGGCCACGGGCACCATTATCCATGTGATATACCGCAGGATGGTGTCCGAAGCCTTCCTGAGTTCCGAGGACACCAGCGTGAAACGCCTGGCCTGCGAAGCCAGCTTCTGGGCGTAGACTTCCTCCCCAACTGCCGTGGCCCGGAACCTCCCCCTCCCGCCGGACACGAAACTCCCCGACCAGACGCCGGCACCCGGTTCCTTGGGCACCGGCACCGACTCCCCGGTGAGAAGGGACTCGTCCACCTCCAGCCCCTCGGAGGCCACCACCGACCCGTCCACCAGGATCTGGTCCCCCGGGCCCACCTCTATCAGGTCATCGAGGACGATCTCCTCCCTGGGAATCTCCCTCACCACTCCGTCCCTGACCACCCGGGCAAGGGGCGCGGTGAGGATGGAGAGCCGGTCCAAGGTCCTCTTCGCCCGCCATTCCTGCACAATCCCGATGAGGGTGTTGAAGACCAGCACCAGGCCGAAGAGGGCGTCTCGCGGAGAGTCGAATACCAGTACGACGATTGCCAAAGCTCCCAGGAGAGCGTTGAAGCGGTTAAAGACGTTGGCCCGGATGATGTGCGCAAGGGAGCGGCTGCTCTTCTCCCTGACCCGGTTGGTCTGGCCCTTGTCCTCCCTCTCCCGGACCTCGGAAAGGCTCAAGCCGCGCAAAGGGTATTCGTCATCTGGTTCGAAGCGGTCAGGGCGGAAGTGCCCGCCTTCGAGCCCAATCGGTGTTTCCCCAGGGATGGGGCCAGGAAATCCGTCCATTCCCACCGTTATGCCTGTCCGCTCCTTGGGCGCGCTCACTCATTACGGCCGTGTGGCGGCTCCCCCCACATGGAGGCATGCGGCCCGGGTCGTCCGCATTCGCAGCGTCATCACCTATGGACTCCGGACACTGCCTCCCCTCATTCCTATCACATCCTATCCACCGCGTATGATACCTGTGGTTTACGCCTCTGCTCCATAAAAGGGGGTCCCGTCTTCATGGTCGTCCCATCTCGCCCCGCCCCGCGAATCGCCGCACGCATCCTACTCGTCGTCTCCCGTCCCCGGAGGCACTGTTCCGGGGGGTCATCAACCCTTGGCTGGCCATGGCTCCGCATGACCGCCGAACCCCCACCCCCACCCCTTCGGAAAGAAAAAGGGGCCGCGCCAATCGCCATTCCCGGCATCCCGCATCAATCCCAAAAGCCCACGGCCTTTCCCGCGTGGCCTACCGCTTCTCCACTGGCTCTCTCGCCTCCGGCCAGAGCCCCCTCCCCGCATCACCCCAGAAGGGAAAAGGGCCGGGAGTTCGCTCCCGGCCCTCTGTCTCTCCTTCCGGGGTCCCGATAGCTCAGGCGGCGACCACCTCTCCGAACCTCTTGGGCTTGAACACCTTGTCCAGCAGGGGCACGAAGGCGTTGCCGATGAGGATGGAGTAGGCCACCGCCCCGGAGGGCCCACCATAGAGGCGGATGAGCACGATGCAGATGCCTATGATCAGGCCGAACACCGCCTGGCCCCAGCGGTACATGGGGCTGGTCACCCAGTCGGTGGCCATGAAGAAAGCCCCCAGCATCACGCCACCCGCCAGAATCTGGTAGAGCCCGTCGGAGCCCAGGATGTAGGCCAGGATGAACACGGTGGCCAGAATGGTCACCGGAATCACCCAGTTGATGACCTTACGGTACAGTAGATAGGCCCCGCCCAGCAGGATCCAGAAGCAACCCACCTCGGAGATTGCTCCTCCGTAGTTGGCGAAGAGCAGGGCGGCGTAGGAGGGCGCGCCCTGCAGGCCGTGCTTGATGTAAGCGACCGGGGTTGCCGCCTGGACTCCGTCGAAGCCGCCGGGCAAAAATCCCAGGTGCCCTGTCCAGCTGGCCAGGAACCCGGAGCCGATGAGGATGAAGACGAACCCGAAGAGTGCAGGGTTGAAGATGTTCCGCCCCAGGCCACCCATGAGCTCCTTGACTATGACCACGGCCACGAAGGAGGCGATGATCATGTTCAGCCAGTGGATCTTGGCCGGGAGGAGTAGCGCCAGCAGGAGACCGGTCACCGCTGCGCTCCCGTCGGAGAGGGTGACCTTCCTCTTCCTTATCTTGCGGGCCACCAACTCGAAGAACATCGCCGACCCCACGCAGACCGCGATATTGAACAGGGCGTTATAGGTGAAGGCCACCAGCGCGGCAATGGTGATAGGCGCCAGGGCAATGAGCACGTCGCGCATGGCGACCGCCGTCTGTTCCTTGCTTCTCAGGTGCGGGGGCGGGGTGAGGACCAGGTTATCCATCGCCATTTCCCATCGCCTCCTCTACTTCTTCTTCAGGGCCGCGATCTCGGCCTTGGCCTTGCGCACGTACTGTACGTGGGGGATGTAGGCGGGGCATTCGAAGGAGCAGCACCCGCACTCGAAGCAGTCCAGTGCCCCCCACATCTCCGCCTTGTCCCACTGCCCCCGCTTGACGGACTGGACGATGAAGTTGGGGGAGAGGAACATGGGGCAGACCTCCACGCACTTCCCGCAGCGCACGCACTCCGATTCCTCGCCCAGGTCCACCACGTCGGAGGTGAGGACCACCACCCCCGAGGTCCCCTTGACCACGGGTGCGGAGGCATCCTTCTGGGCCCACCCGGTCATGGGGCCCCCCATGATCAGCTTTACCGGGTTGCCCACCAGGCCCCCGCAGGCCTCGAGGAGGACGGATATGGGGGTGCCGATACGGGCCAGGAGGTTTGCGGGCTCCCGCACCCCGGGCCCGGTCACGGTGACCACCCGCTCGTAGAGTGGCTTCCCCCAGGCGGCGGCCTCGTAGAGGGCCACGGCGGTTCCCACGTTCTGCACCAGGCAGCCCACCTCGGAGGGGAGCTTGCCCGGGGGCACCTTCCTGCCGGTCAAGGCGAAGATGAGCATCTTCTCCGCCCCTTCTGGGTACTTGACCTCGAGGACCTCCACCTCCACGTCGGGATAGGAGGAGGCGCGGGAGCGCAGGGCGTCCACGGCGTCCATCTTGTTGGCCTCCACCCCGAAGATGACCTTCCCCGCACCCACCGCGGTCTTCAGCAGGCGGGCGCCGGCGATGAGGTCGTCGGTGCGCTCCAGCAAGAGGCGGTGGTCACAGGTGAGGAAGGGCTCGCACTCGCAGGCGTTGATGATCACGATGTCGATGGGCTTGTCCTTGGGAGGGGTGATCTTCACGTGGGTGGGGAAGGCCGCTCCTCCCATACCCACGAGGCCCGCTTCCTTGGCGATCTCCCGGACCTCCTCAGCGGTTAGGGCGTCCAGGTCCTTCCCGGTCCTCTTCTGGAACTCGGGCTGTTCGGGGTCCGGGGTGATGATCACGCTCTTCACCTTGGCCCCGGTGAAGTTGGGGACCTCGGTTATGGCCTTGACCGTCCCGGAAACGGAGGCGTGCACCGGAGCGGAGACGAAGGCCTGTGCCTCGCCTATTTTCTGGCCCAACTCCACCCGGTCGCCCTCCTTGACCAGTGGCTCACAGGGAGCCCCTATGTGCTGCTGCAAGTGTATGACCACCTCGGAGGGGATGGGGGCGGCCTTTATGGCCTTGCCCGAAGCCAGCTCCTTGTTGTAAGGGGGATGGATGCCACCCTTGAAGGTCTTGAGTTCCGCCATCTCACTCACCCCCTCCCTTGGCCTGACGCTCCAACCCTTCGTTGCGCTTGTTGATCACGTAACCGACACCGGCTGCGGCCACCAGTCCCACCAGGGCCAGGCCGCCCCAGGGAGCGCCCGGCTTGATGAGGGTCTCCCAGATGGTCACGCCGGCGGGCACCGTGGGCTTCTCCGGCAGGCCGTACTTGTCCGGGCTGTCCTCCAGCACGTAGATGTAGTGGAGGCCGCCCAGCTCGTCCTCCCCGTAGACCCGGGCCTTTTCCTTGCCCTTCTCCTTTTTCAGGAACTCCACCCTCTCCTTGGCCTTGGCCAGCATCTCCTCACGGGTCCCGAAGGACAGAGCCCCGGAGGTGCAGGTCTGCACGCAGGCCGGGCGGTTGCGGGTGGGGTAAGGGTCCTTGGCGTTCTTCTCCAGGTCCGGCGATGCCTGCTCCGGGGTGGGGAAGGCCGCCGGGTCCTGACTTATGCGGTCTAGGCACAGGACACAGCGGAAGACACCCTTCTCCTTTTCGTCGTAGCGGCAGGCCTGGAAGGGGCAGGTGGCCACGCAGTAGTTGCAGCCGATACACTGCTTGGGGTCGGTCTTCACCACGTAGGCCTCGCTGTCCCCGTCGGTCACCTTATGCTTCTTGGTGGCCCCGCTGGGGCAGACCTTGACGCAGGTGGCGTCGGTGCAGTGCATGCACTGGTACTTGGTGAAGTACCAGTAGATCTCGTCGTCGCTCTTCGGGCGCTCCTCCGGCTCGTTGAACAGGATGCGCATCCAGCACTGCGCGGTGAGCTGGCGGGGGTTCTCGTAAGTCCCCTCGTTGTGGGTCTCCGTGTATCCCCGCTGGTTCCAGTTCTTGCAGGCTACCTGGCAGGCCCGGCATCCCGTGCACTTGCTGGCGTCGAAGAGGATGGCCTTGTCCGTCGGGTTAGCCATTTTACTTCACCTTCCTTAGGTTCACCAGGAACGCTTTCGACTCGGGGATGGTGGTGTTGGCGTCTCCCACGTGCGGCGTGAGCTGGTTGGCGGCGTAGTTCTTCTTGGAGAACCCGTTGCGCTCCGGGCCGCCGGTAAAGAGTCCCACGAACCCGTAATGCCAGGTCAGCCCCACGATGTGGATCTTCCTGGTGGTCCCGTTGTCGCCGATCTCCAGCGGCTTCAGACGGACGGTGACCACGGCCACTCCCTGGACCTTGCCGCGGAGGCTCTCCACCTCCACCAGGTCTCCGTTCTTGATGCCCAGCTCGTCGGCCAGCTCCTTGGAGATCTCCACGAAGTTCTCCGGCATGGCCTCGCCCAGCCAGGAGTTGTTACGGGTCATCTGACCTGCCTGCCAGTGCTCGGTGACTCTGTAGGTGGTGCACACGTAGGGGAAACGCGGGTCTCCCACCTCGGCGAAGCCCCACTTCTCCGGCTCGTTCTTGGCGGATGGCCATTCCAGCACCGCCGCGGGGTTGTTCTGCACCGAGGAGAGCATGTTCTTCACCGGGCTCTCCCGCGGCTCGTAGTGCTCGGGGAAAGGCCCTTCCAGCAGGGAGTTGGAGAAGATCCGCGCCACCAGGGCACCCGGCTCCCGGTTCATGAAGAAGGAGTTGGCCCCCGAGCGGGTGCGCATGGTGGCTTTCCCCTTGAGCTCGGCCGGGAAGGCAGGGTCGGTGCTCGCCTGGGTATAGAAGTCGGGCACGTCGTTCTTCATCCCCAGGGTGTCGTCGTCCTTGAAGGTGAAGAGGGCCTTGTCCGGGGCGAAGGGCTTGCCCGACCAGTCGCAGGAGGCACGGTTGTAGATGATCCTGCGGTTTATCGGCCAGGCCCAGGCCCAGTTGGGGGTGATTCCCAGGTCGATCATCTTGGCGCTGGAGGGCGGGTTCTCGGTATAGATGGTCACGCCGTCCTTGTCCAGCCAGTAGACCGGCGTCTTCTGGAAGTGCCACTGGGCCTTGTTGAAGGGGATACCGTTCCACTCCGTGGCCTGCTTGTCCCGGGGTATCTTCACCTTCCCGTCGTCGCCCCTGGGAAGCTCCTTATCCTTGCCCAGGATCTTGGCCGCGTTCTCGATGTCCGTGTCGCTGGCCCACTGCCCGCAGAAGATCCAGGTCCCGCAGGCCGTTGAGCCGTCGTCCTTGAGGTTGGCGAATCCGAACACCGGCTTCTTGAAGGCGGCATCCCAGGAGAACTCCTCTTCCGGCCAGGTGAAACCGCTTATCTCTATCTGCACCTGGTCCAGGTTGGGGTCGCCGTGCTCGTCCTCCTCATACTCCCAGAAGAGCTCGGTGATGGCCTCCTTGTTCTTGCCTCCCTCGGCTTCGTAGAGGTCCTTCAGGGCCTTCATGATCTGGTGCATTATCCAGGCGTCGGACTTGGCCTCGCCGGGAGGTTCCACGGCCTTCCACCGGTACTGGGCAAGCCGCCCGGAGTTGGTCACCGATCCGCTCTTCTCCACCGAGGAGGCGGCGGGAAGCACCCACACCTCGGTCTTGATGTCCTTGGGCTCCACGCCGGGACGGCGCCAGAAGTTCATGGACTCCGTCTCCCAGAGGTCCACGGCCACGAACCAGTCCAGCTTGTCCATGGCCGCCGCTTCCAGGTTGGAGCAGGCGCCTCCCACCACCGGGTTCTGCCCCCAGGCGATGAGCCCCTTGATGATGCCCGCGTACATGTCCTCGAAGAGGGCGATGTGGGTGTAGTTCTTGCCTTTCTTCACCTTGGGATGCAGCTCGTAGGCCTTGTCCAGCCCGTTCTTCTTGGCGTAGGGGCCGTAATAGGCCATGAGGTAGCTCTTGAAGAAGCGGGGCTGCCAGGTCCAGATGCCCACCTTGGGGGTCGTCTTCTCCAGGTACTTGTCCAGGGTGGGATGGTCGGTGGTGTTGGGCACCGGCATGTACCCGGTGAGGATGTGGGAGAGGAGGCCGAAGTCCGTGGACCCCTGCACGTTGGACTCGCCGCGCAGGGCGTTGATGCCTCCGCCGGGCAGTCCGGTGTTCCCCAGCAGGGCCTGCAGGATGGCGAAGGCACGTATCTTCTCCGTCCCGTAGGTGGACTGGGTAAGCCCCATGGCATACATGAGGTTTCCGGTCTTCTCCCGCTTGTGGGTGATCCCCACGTAGGTCTCCGCTATCTCCTTGAACTTCTCCGGGTCCATGCCGCAGACCTTGGCCACCACGCTGTTCGGGCCCTCGTAGGTGTAGCGGGATACGTGCTCCTTGAGCTTGGCGAAGACCGTCCCGGCTATCTGGTCGTCCGGGTTTGGTATGTAGTTCCCGTTGGCGTCCTTGGGCCCGATGGGAACCCCCCGGCCCGGGAAGGCCGGGTCCTCGGCTATGGGGATGAGATGCACGCGCTTGGGCTCTCCCGTCGCCGGGTCCGTCTGGTAAGTCCAGGTCTTGGTGTCGTACTTCTTCTTCTCTTTGTCGTAACCGCTGAAGTAGCCGTCCAGCTCCCACGGCCCCTTGAAGTCCGGGTTCACCAGAATGGGGGCGTTGGTGTAGTTCTGGACGTACTCCCAGTTGATGTAGTTCTTGTCGATGGCGTACTTGATGAGGGCGTTGAAGAAGGCGATGTCCGTGCCCGGCCGGAGGAAGGAGAAGAGATCGGCGCGGGCGGCGGAGCGGGTGAACCTGGGATCGACGACGATGATCTTGGCGCCGCGTTCCTCCCTGGCCTTCTCCAACCATTTCCAGGAGCAGGGATGGTTCTCGCTGGGGTTGGCGCCGCAGATCATGAAGACATCGGCGTTCTTGAGGTCAACCCAGTGGTTGGTCATGGCCCCCCGGCCGTACGTGCCGCCGAGACCGGCGACTGTGGCCGAGTGTCATATACGTGCCTGGTGTTCTATGTACACCAGGCCGAGAGCGCGGGCGAACTTGGAGGCCAGGTAGCATTCCTCGTTGTCCAGGGCCGCCCCTCCCAGCTGGGCGATGCCCTCGCAACGGTTGGCCTTCACCTTCTGCCCGTCGATCTCCTCCTCCTCGACGAAGTTGGCGTCCCGGGTGTCCTTGATGAGGCGTGCTATGGCCGGGATGGCCTCCTCCCAGGTCTTCTCCTCCCAGTCCGTCCCCCCGGGGGCGCGATAGAGCACCTTCTTCAGGCGCCTCTCGTTGTTGGCTACCTGGAAGATGGCCTGACCCTTGGAGCAGAGGCTGGCCCGGTTGATGGGGCTGTCGGGAAGCCCTTCGATCCCCACCACCTTGTCGTCCTGCACGCTGACGATGGCCGAGCAGCCCATGGAGCAATAAGGGCAAACGGTCGTGCTCTCCTTGGCCTCGCGTATGCGAAGCTCCACGTCAGCGGCATAGGCGGGGGTGGTGAAACCGAGTTGGGCGAGGGCCGTGACGCCAATCCCGGCGCCCGACAGCTTGAGGAAACTTCTGCGAGAAAGTTCCATACTCTCCCCCCACTTTCCTAGGTCGACTCCTACACCTGCTTTCACACCGCTGTAAGCGGACTCTCACAAACCCGTTCTATATCTGAAACCTTCCCCTCACGGGGCGTGGGTCCTCACAAGAGATCTCCTTTCTTCTATCCGCAAGGTGCTTCCATTTTCCCGCCCTCCGGGCTTCACCCGCGTATTTCGTATGTCAAGGTCCCGTTTATCCGAAAATTGCCGTCATAATACTATCATTTTTTTATCAAAACGCAACCGAAAAGCGTTGGACTGCTCCCGACCCTGACCTGCCCCACACTATCCGGAAGGCGTTTGCCGTGATCCGCCTTCCGCGGAGGGGCATACACGCGGAGGGCAATGCCATCCGCAGCGACGAAACGTGCCCTCACGCCATGGAGATCCAGGCCTTAGGAGAAAACGGTGCGGCATCCCCGTATATAGCCCTTTTCCTCCGCCGCCAGGTCAAGCCGCGCCGTGGCCAGGTCCTCAAGGGGAAGGAGCAACTCCTCGTCCTTCCCGCTGTAGCTCTGGGTAATCTTTATGTATTTACGGCAATTGTCGCAGAGATAAGCCCGGTGGGCCGGATCCTCCTCAAGATATATATAATGTAATTTCTCCTGGTCCGTGGTCATGCAGAAGGGGCACATAATCCGGGGGAACCCCCAGCGCGTCCCGCAGCGGGAGCATTCCAAGACCCGCAGACCGTCCTCCGCGCGCAGAAAACCCATGACCGGCAGGTCGCCGCATACGGGGCATGTCCCCCGCGCCACCTGGTCCAGGTCCGCCTGGCGGGCCAGGGAACCCGCCGCCTTCCAGTAAAAAGGGGCTAGGGTCAGGTGCAGCAGAAGATAAACGAGCTCCGGCTTCACCGCTTTGCCCTCCAGCAGCGCATTGAACCTCGCCTCGTCCCCCGAGAGGTAACCCTCGGCCATCTCGCGTGCCAGTTCCTCCGTGAGTTCCTCCTTGAGGAAGGTTCTCAATCCCTCTGGTTCCCTCTCGCTCTTCCTCACCAGCGCGTCCCCTATCTCCCTGATCATGTCCACGAGGAGGGGGAGGTCGAGCTCCAGTTCCTCCGGGCGCAGAAGGAGCTCTTCCTCCTGCAGCCGGGCGGAGACAAGGGCGCCCTCAATATGGGGCAGTCGGTCCGGGATGCGCTGGGAAAGCTTGCGTTGCACGGAGAAGACCTCGCGGTACAGGCCGACGATCCCCTTCAAGCGGGGGTTCTTCTCCACATATTCTCTCGCCTTCCGGTTGACCAGGCTCTTGTTTATGCGGCGCTGTTTCAAATTGAAATCGCCTATGATGACCCACCTCCTCTCGTGCCAAGGGCACCCGTCCAACCATACCGTGGCCCGGAAACGTCTCCGGGGCATTCCCTCCCCGGCCCATCCGGCCCCACGGGCGGGATAATAATACCAGAAAGTGGCCCGGAGCCGTCCAAAGCAGGGAAAGGGGGCGCAACCTCACGCCTATGCGGGACGAGACGGCCCTGAAACCCGAGGCCCCTGGCACCCTTTCCGCATATGACCAGATAAGGGGGCGAGGTCGCGTCCAACCCATCCGGGGATTTTCCTCCCCGCCCCTACCGGGCATGCGGCCTCAGCCGAAAAAGCTTCCGAAAGGCGTCCGGGAACGCTTCTCCGTACCTTTACTGCGGTCATACCCCTGAGGCGAGGGCCGGTATTCGCCCATTCGTCGACCCGGACCCTACCCACTCATAGATATCCACGTGCGCCGCATAAAGGGAGGGGCCATGATCTTTCTCTTCAACCCCTTCCCTCTATTCGCCCAACTCCACCTCCTGGGCCTTCCGCCGCCTGTCCGCCGCCCGCTTCCCGAGCGCGGCGAAGAATATGCTCCCCTCGTAAAGCAGGAACATGGGAGCCGCGACCAGCATCATGGTGATCGGGTTCCAGTCCGGAGTGATGAGGGCAGCGAAGGCCAGGATGGCGATGACCGCGTAGCGCCACCCCCGGTGAAGCCTGCGGGGGGTCACTATGCCCAGTCGCACCACCAGCCACACAAGGAGGGGCGTCTCGAAGGTGAGGCCTAGGGCCAGCATGAGCAGGGCCACCAGTCCCACGTAGTCCCCGGCCATGAGCACCGGGCTTATCCTCCCCTGGGCCTGCCCCACCAGCCAGTTGAGCCCCACCGGCAGGATGTAGAGATAGCAGAAGGCGGCCCCGGCGAGGAAGAAGAGGATGATGAAGAAGAGAGAGCCGTACATGATGCGCTTTTCCCGTTTGCGCAGGGCGGGCGCTATGTAGGCCAGGACCTCGTAGAGGATGACCGGCAAGGCGATGACCAGCGCCGCGTACATGGCGATCTTGAAACGGACCATGAACGGCTCAAGAACCGTCTGGTAATAGAGGTTGAGAGGGATGTCGGCCTTAGTGGCCGGCCTCTTCAGGAAATCGAGGATCTCCCAGGAGAATATATAACCCACGCAGACCGCCACCAACAGGGCGATGAAGATGACGATGATGCGCCTGCGCAGTTCCTCCAGATGTTCGATGAAGGACATCCTCAGCTCGGCCACGGGAACCTCCCAGGGCTGTCATGGGCCGGGGGGATGACGCCGTTCGCAAAGTAGGGATACCATGAACCGGTCCTCCACCTCCCATAATCGGGGCGTCGGGCATCCGCAGGCAATGGCATCCCGCAGGATAACCCGGCCTGAACCGCCAAGCGAATCCTTTACTAAGCCGGCTCAGTCACGCTAACGCGTTCCAGTAGTTTCCCCTAGCGGAGGGACATCCGTTATTTCGGATCCAGCGGAAGTGGACACTCAAACATGGCTTCCAATGAGGCGAAAGGCCAACCCGGTCGGCATCTTCCCGCCTTTCCGGTAGGACTCGCCACGGGTATCCGTGACCGCCTCTCGTCCACACATCCCTCCCGCTCCCCTTTTATGACGGAGAAAACCGACATTCCCTTCCGCGCGCATAAACTTTGCGTCGGCTACTCCGCTTGAAAACCGTTCAGGGGTTGCCCGGTGGGTGCTCAATCCTCGTCGTCGGAGGACTTCCTCTTCTTGGGCCCTTCTTCCTCGTCCGTGCCCTCTATGCCTTCCTGGATGGCCTTGGAGACCTCCTGGCTCGAAGCCCGGAACTCGCGGATGGCCTTCCCCACGGAACGGCCGATCTTTGGAAGCTGGGCCGGCCCGAAGATGATGAGAGCAATAAGGAGAATGACTCCCAGTTCGGGGAGGCCGAAGCTCTGGAACAGGGCGAGCATTCCTCTTCCCTCCTTCTCGAGTTCTCGCGCCGTACTTCCGGCAAGACTCCCGATTCCGGATGAGTCTCAACCGGCCTGCATGGCTCCACGCGGATTTTTATCCTTCTCGGCGCGTTTTCTAATATTAGTCTTCACCAGGATGATAGTCAAACGAACCGACTAACCCGTTGCTGTCTACAAAAAGTAGGCACCCCATCCCGACAAAACCTCAACACGCTATCCTCTCATGTCCCGCAAGCGCCTTGAGGACGTCCTTCACCCAGGGGTCTCCGCTCCTTGTCTCAAGAAGCGGCATGTGCTTTTCGAGCCAGGCTTCGGGATTCCTCCTCACCTCCTTTCTGAGGGAGGCCATGGCC